>JAQYVW010000161.1 GCA_030145325.1 Desulfurivibrionaceae bacterium | reverse complement strand
TGGGCCACAATCCGCTCCAGATCGGCCTGATTTTTTTCCAGTTCCGCTTCCACCTCTTTTCGTTGGACAATATCTGCCTGTCAGGCCAGGTTCATTGCCCCCAGCGCCTGGGTCTTCTCCTCCACCTGCTGCGTCAGGGTTCGGTTAAAGGTCTCGATCTCGTCACTGTATGAGACCAACCGCTCCTCAAAGAATCCAAAGGCAGAGCGTAACCTATCAACCTCATCACCACTCTGAGCAACGGCGTCAAGACGATCGCGGTCCTGATGTGAACAATATTTTAGTCCCAGATCATCGATCATGGTGGTGAGACTGGTCAGTGGGTTGATAATTACCCGAATCAAAAGAAAACTGGCCAGGGCGAAGAGAGTCACGCCTGCCAGGGTCAGATAGAAATTATATGTTTTAAGCTGATCGGCAAGATAATAGATGGTTGTATTGGGCTGAAAATAAAGCATGGCAAAACTTAGGCCATCCACTGTAAATTTTCGGTAACCGCAAGAGAGTTGGCTGTCAAAACTCTCGCCCAGAATCCCTTCTGTTGAATCTATGTTGCTCAACACCTTTTGAAGCGCTTCGCCCTCAAGGAGGGTGAAATCGTCTCTGGTATCATCCGCCTGCACGAGAATCTCGCCACTGGGCACCTTGACCAGCATTAATTTGCCTTTTACCGGCAAAAAACGTTCCAAAATGGTCTGTATCTCCTGGAATGAAAGACGAGCCCAAATAATCCCGGAGATTTTGCCGCTCTCTTTTTTCTTCACCGGGATGGAGATATCGAGCAGGGGCAGGGGAAAACCCTGTTCCCTGGTGATGTTGCCCAGAAAAGTTCTAAGTTCCAGCATGGGATGCTGATAGATCGGCGACGAAAACAGGTTGGTTAGTTTCGTCGTTTCATGGGTGCCGGTAAACTTGTTAATTCGTAGCCACTCCTGGCCTCGGACATTAACAGCAGAAATTCCAAACAGGGATTCCTCGTTTTGCAGGATCCCGGCCAATGCCACCCTTGTTGCTACCGGATGTTGCTGATTCGGAGGAGAAATAGTGGCTAGCAGTTTAAGGTGGGATTCACTGATCAACAGAAACTGCCGAATATCCTCTTCGGCCTGTAGCAATTTCCCGGTTGCCTGCTGCTTGAACATCTCCCCCATGTGGCGGGAAAATGTATCAGTGCTCAAAAAATGATAGAGCCCGATAATGACCAGGAAAGGCAGAAGCGAAGCTGCAAGTATTTTAACGGAGAGCTTCATGGGACGCTTAACGGACGATTTCGGCTCGCGAAGTAACCTCCACCGGAATATCCAGCCGAAGTTTGCTCGCGGTGCGCAAATTAATAATCAATTTCCCTTGGTAATAGTAATAGGGGAGTTGGTCAGGGGATCGGCCCTGGAGTAATTTATCGGTGTACTCCGCAAGCTTGGGGGCAACCTTACTCATGTCAACCACCATCCCCGCCAGTACACCTTCCCGAACATGTCTTTCGAATTGCGCAAGGACTGGAAATGCTAATTGATTCTGCCACTTGATTATTTCATCAATGCACTCGTTATCCACCCCCGGAGAATAAAGCAGCATCACGTCATTATTTTGCTGTAACTCGCGCATCATTGGGCCAATTTCAGACTTGTCGGTGAACAGTCGGTAATTGAGGGTGACACCGTAGGCTGCGGCGGTCCGCTGATGGCGTTTAATCGCCTTGGCAAGTTTTGAACCGGGGCGTCCAATCATCACCACCCTTGTTGCTCCGGGAATGATCTGCTGCACGGCCTCAATAATCGAACCGAAAGAGGCGCGGATGATGCCGGTAAAATGATGCTTCCGGCTGGTCGGAATAATGGCGGCTGTTTCCTTGGTTGAGACAAAGCAGACCGGTGTTTTAAGATCCGGCAAACCTACAAAGGCCGGTAAAACACTGCCATTGGCAAAGATAACATCCGTTTCTGCGTCCAGGCGATGGGCAATTTCTCGCTGTTTGAGGGGATCACCACCAGAATCGAGATCAAATTGCTGTACGCGTAAATTTTTGCCTTGGACATAACCACGTTTGGCAAACTCCTCAAGAAACCTTTTCACGCCGGATACGGCGGTGTTTTGTGAGATTCCCAGAACAAAACTCCCTGGCACCAAGGACTTGTGGGCTGTCTCCTCTTTTGCTGTAACGTGGGCAAGGCCGACAATATCCGCATGACCTACTACCTCGGCCGGTACATCAATCTCCAATCTGCTTGCGGTGGCAAGGTTTACCACATATTCAGGGCTGAAATATTTCAC
>JAQYVW010000160.1 GCA_030145325.1 Desulfurivibrionaceae bacterium | reverse complement strand
TAAAGTGCGAAAGGATAAAGATTCTAATGGTTTGCTAGAGTGGATTTTTAAAAAGATTCTATTTCTTATGAAAATTGTTCTCATAAGCTTTGATGATAACAATCTCTTCCTCCGGCACGTCACGATAACCTCTCACTGTGGTGGTGGGCTTGGCGGCGATTTCGTCCACCACCTCCATCCCTTTGGTGACCTGTCCGAAAACGGCATAGCCGTAATGAGCGGGGTCATTGCCTTGTTGATCAAGGGAGGGATTGTCGGTGAGATTGATAAAAAACTGGCTGGTGGCGCTATTGACGACATAGGTACGGGCCATGGAGAGGGTTCCGCGTTTATTGGCAAGGCCATTACTGGCTTCATTAATAATGGCTGGATGGGTTGGTTGGCGAGGGGTCATCCCTGCCTCGAAACCGCCGCCCTGGATTACAAAGCCGTTGATAACGCGGTGAAAAATAAGGTTGTCGTAGAACGATTCCTGCACATATTGGCGGAAATTAGCCACCGTTAGCGGAGCCTGCTCGGCAAACAGTTCAATAACAATGTTGCCCAGGTTGGTCTCAAAGGTGATGGTGGGGGGATTGGCTATGGCGGTGGAGGGGGCAATATCCTGGGCAGCGAAGGTGGTTGCGGGGCAAAGAAGTAGTAAAGCCAGTAAAATGGTGTGTAACATATTATGAACCTCTGAATATAAAAAAAAGATTTTGATCTTCTCGCCAATAGCCATGGGTTGCAGGCATTTGCACTAACGGAAGGATATTACTCGATTCAAAGCTGTTTGGGAGCAGTTTTTGTAGATAGTTTACGGCTGGCAAGGGGCGGTTAGTTGCATTTTTTCGTGTTTTCAACTATAAAGATTATCTTCTTTTTAATCGGCTGGAAGGTTAATTTCCCTCCAGGGTGATTTGTTTAGATGATTAATGGAATAAAATGTTACTGTTTAAACTGGATTCGCTGATGGCGTTTTCCATACTCTTCCTGCCGCCCAGGCATTCATTACGAGAATGAGGTTCCCATGGGTTCTCGCGATATCGACTATGAAAAGGCTATGAATAACGCCTGTCAGTCCGGTTTTTCCCCTCGCAGTGATTTGAAGCTCTACAAGAAGTTGGTGATGGCATGTTTTGCCCTTGCCATCTTGATGTTTTCCTACACTTTGCTGATTGCGCAACCGACTCCTGCTAAACCAGCTCAGGTGGTTGCGGTGGTGGTTGGCGATGAGGGTGCCCCTCAACAACAAAAGAAACCGGAGTTGTTTGTTCCTGAATCCATTGAGACCATTGCTGTGGATTCCAGTAAGGATTTGATCAATAAGTTACGGGCGCATAATCTATGGCTGAATCCTCTTCCTGCTGAGATTCCGGCGGTCATACTTGATCGTTACCCGGCCGGAATCAATAAACTAGAGGTAAAAGATAAGAAAAAAGCATTTCTTCATTCCCTGTTGCCCATAGCTTTGGTGGCTCTTGCCGAAGTTGCCGAGGAACGGCGCCAGTTAGTGCAGATTCTGAGTAAGTTTGCTACCCAACCGGCCAGGTTCGATGTCGCCAAAGACAGCAAAACTGCGCCATGGATGAAACCGCTTAACTCTCGCGAAAGAAAATTCATTACTCATCTTACCGCCAAATATCGCACCACCTCGGTCTCTGGTCTTTTGAGCCGGGTTAATACCGTTCCTCCCAGCCTGATTCTGGCCCAGGGGGCCATCGAGTCATCGTGGGGTAGTTCCCGTTTTGCCAATAAGGGTAACAATCTTTTTGGCATCTGGACCTGGGGCGGTAAAGGAATGCTTCCCGCCAAACGTGAAGAGGGCAAAAAACATCTGGTTGCTACTTATGATTCCTTGCTTGATTCGGTACGGGCCTACATTCTAATGCTGAACCGGGTCAAGGCATACACCCAACTACGGACCATCCGGCAACGATCCAGTGATCCGGTGGCCTTGGCCGCCGGGCTGCTTAACTATTCTGAACGTGGTGGTGTTTATGTCTCTGATATTGGTCGGATCATTGAGTACAATAATCTTCGCGATTTTGACAACCTCTCCTTGGTATCTTCACCGGTGAAGACCGCTCGCTCCGAGTCTGTCATCTCCAGGGCGGGAGTCGCGTCAGGACTGGGCAAACTTTTCTCCAACTAGTGCCTGTCCATAAATGGTCTTTTCGGAGTCTCACAGGTTCGCTACCTGCCCGATCTCTGCGTTATGTTCAAAAAATAATGCTCGGAATATCAAACATATGCCTGCGCTTATTTTTTTCGCATGCCTTGATCTCGAACAAAA
>JAQYVW010000013.1 GCA_030145325.1 Desulfurivibrionaceae bacterium | reverse complement strand
GGAGTCTCACAGGTTCGCTACCTGCCCGATCTCTGCGTTATGTTCAAAAAATAATGCTCGGAATATCAAACATATGCCTGCGCTTATTTTTTTCGCATGCCTTGATCTCGAACAAAAATCCTCATTTATGGACAGACACTAGTTGATCCGGTTTTCTTTTACTGCACCGGAGCCGCATGCGCAACCGCCACCGCATCCGCCGCCAGTGGTGACGCCGAGGATGGTGTTAAGGTCAGCATCCGGGGTGGAAATCGGCTTGATGTCAAAGGTTTTAACCAGGACGTCCAGCACGCCTGGGGTGATGAAGGCTGGCAAACTGGGTCCGAGGCGGATATCGGTGATCCCTAAGTGCAGCAGGGAGAGGAGAATCGCCACTGCTTTCTGCTCGTACCAGGAAAGAACCATGGAGAGGGGTAGATCGTTGACCCCGCATTCAAAGGCCCCGGCCAGAGCGGAGGCGATTTGGATTGCCGAGTAGGCATCGTTACACTGGCCGATATCCAGCAAGCGCGGGATGCCGCCGATGTCGCCAAGTTTCTGGTCGAAGAAGCGGAATTTGCCGCAGGCCAGGGTTAAAACCATACAGTCGGCAGGTACCTTCTCAACAAACTCGGTGTAATAGTTACGACCGGGCTTGGCGCCGTCGCACCCGGCGACCAGGAAGAAATGACGGATGTCCTTGTTCTTTACCGCTGCAATAACCTTGTCGGCTACGCCTAAGACCGTGTTGCGAGCAAATCCTACCATTACGGAATCAAGGTCGGTGTCAGCAGCAAAGCCGTCCATGGCTAGGGCGCGGTTGATGGCGGGAGCGAAGTCCTTGTTGTCGCCGATATGGGTGACGCCTGGCCAACCCACCAGGCCGGTGGTGAAGATGTTCTCCTGGTAGCTCTTGGGCTGTTGGATACAGTTGGTGGTCATGACAATGGCGCCGGGGAACTCAGCAAATTCTTTCTGCTGGTTCTGCCAAGCGGTGCCGTAATGACCGTGCAGGTGGTCATATTTTTTCAGCTCCGGGTAACCGTGGCAGGGCAGCATCTCGCCATGGGTGTAAACATTGATTCCTTTGCCCTCTGTCTGCTTGAGGATCGCTTCCAGATCTTTGAGATCGTGGCCGCTTACCAACAACGCCTTGCCTGCCTTGGCGCCTCGTGGCACCTCGGTGGGAACCGGGTGGCCGTAAGTACCGGTGTTGCCAGCGTCCAAAATCTCCATGGCGCGGATGTTGATCTCGCCGCATTTCATCGCCGCGCCGATGCAATCTTCCACCGAGAGGTCATCGCGAAGCAAGGTAGCCATGGCTTCATGGATGAAAGCGTAGATGGCATCATCTTCTTGGTCAAGGATCTTGGCATGATCGGTGTAGGCGGCAACTCCGCGCAGACCGTACATCAGGATCGCTTTCAGGGATTCGATGTCAACGTTGGCACCTTCCTTGGGAGCAAGGGAAACCGCCTCGCCCTGGGTAACCAGTTCGGCCATGGAGCCAGCCGGGCTGAAAGTGGCGGCGGCAAAGGGGAAATCGGTGTTGCCACCGGCAGCGGCGACCTTGGTCTTCATCGCTTCACGCAATTCCACAGCCTTCCTGGTCATCTGCTCAAAGCGAGCGGGGTCGAAGTCAACGTTGGTCAGGCAGGAGAAGATCGCCTCGCAACTGAAGAGATTGGTCTCGCTGTCCACGATGCCAGCCTTGCGGCCTTCCACGGCAAAGAGAGAAAGCCCTTGCACCGCGTGGGTGAGAAGATCCTGGAGGGCGGCAACATCAGACTGCTTGCCGCAGACGCCGACAGTGGTGCATGCTTTTCCTTTGGCTGTTTGTTCGCACTGGTTACAAAACATTTTACGCTCCTATCAAAAAGTTTATTTGGTTGGCTATAATGAAATCAGCATTGGTTTGTTGAGTCCAGAATAGCGGACGACAGCTGCAAAGACTTTGACTTGAGTCAAGTGGGACTAAAAAAATCCTGTTTTTTGTAACTCTCCAGCTGCCCTCCATCTCGGAGTCTTCGCTTACCTCAGACGATCAATCCTGCTCACATCGCCTGGCTATCTTCGCAGGCTTGCTTGTTCGAATCTGTGCCACAGCTGAAGAGTTACGGGCCGGTATTGATGCCGGGGTTGTGCCTACTTTGGAGCGTTTCTATTGTGAATATTGTTGGGATGCGTTCCTGGCTGGCTGTTAAAGGTTGTCAGGGTGGGGCATGTGAAAAAAGATCGGCCCTTCGGTGCGGCGCGGCCCCACTGATTAATAGTTGATCTTGCCTTCCAGATGGTTCCAGGCGGTGAAAACGGGGAGGTTTTTATCTCGCATCATCTGCACCATGGGGATGGCGCGTTCGTGGAGCGGCCGTGCAAACTCGTCGTAGATATGGTCGTCGGCAAAGCCGATCCCGGCGGCGTCTTTGCGGGTGGCGGCGTAGTAGATGGTTTTGATCCCGGCCCAGTAAGCGGCGGCCAGACACATGGGGCAAGGTTCGCAGTTGACGAATAGCTCGCAGCCTTGGAGGCTGAAGTCTTGGATGTTTTTGCAGGCATTGCGGATGGCGGTGATCTCGGCGTGGGCGGTGGGATCGTTACTGGAAGTGACCCGGTTCCAGCCTCGACCGATAACCGCACCGTCTTTAACGATTAAGGCGCCGAAAGGGCCGCCTTGGTGGTCATTCATCTTTTCCAGGGCCAGGTCAATGGCTTGCTGCATGAAGGTGTTGGTATCCATCTGCTCATGCTAGCGCATTGGCTGCAGGCTTGTCATCTTTCTTTTTTTGTTGTTGCCCCATTGTCACCATTGATCTCCCGTGGCCGGGAGGGGTGGTAAAAGGGAAAAAGGGGAGGCAGAGACAGTAAAAAATTGCTAGTATGGTCCCTTTTCGTGGGCATAATCCCTTATTTTGAAGAGAGTGCAGGTATATGGAGATGGTTTCTTTGGCGAACAGTGATCTTGGCCGTTACGGCCTGGTTCTTCTTTCTTATTTGATCGGATCCATCCCCTTTGGGCTGGTGCTGGGTAAAATGAAGGGGGTTGATGTCCGGCGGGCTGGGAGTAAGAATATCGGCGCCACCAACGTCACCCGGCAACTGGGCAAGGGGCTTGGCATCCTGACCCTGTTGGGGGATGCTGGCAAGGGGGTGCTGCCCATGTTGGCGGTGGCGGCCCTGTTGCGGGGGCGCGGTGATGTGGATCTTTGGGTGGTGTTCAGTGGCGGCGCGGCTTTCCTCGGCCACCTTTATCCGCTCTATCTGGGCTTCAAGGGCGGCAAGGGGGTGGCCACCGCCTTGGGGGTCTTTTTCTATCTCAACCCGTTGGCGGCGCTTATTGACGTCTTGATCTTTGTCGGCGTGGTCTATAACTGGGGTTTTGTCTCGTTGGGCTCGCTCACCGCCGCGCTGATGATGCCGGGGTTGATTTGGTTGCTGACCGGTTCTCTGCCTTATACGGGCTTGGCTTCTGCCATCGGCATCCTGATCTGGTTTAAGCACCACGAAAATATTGGTCGGCTCAAGCGGGGTGAGGAGAAAAGCTGGCGGAAGAATGGGAGTGGCAAGTGATGGGGAAATATCGTCAACGCATTGTCGCGGCTCGCGATTTGCTGGGCTTGGGTGAAAAAGCCAGCTTGGGCGAGATCAAGAAGGCTTATCGCTTGCTTTGCAAGCAACATCACCCTGACCTTGCCGATCCTGGCGAGGCGGATTTGCCCATGCATGATCTAACCGATGCTTACCGGTTGTTGCTGGATTTATGCGAAAATTACCCGGTGCCGCTGCCGCCTGCGGAATTAGAGCCGCAGAGCGACGAGGATTGGTGGATGGAGCGCTTTGGCAACGACCCCTTGTGGGGCAAGGGGTAGGCTGTTCTTATTGTTCCAAGACCTGTGGGTTTACGGATATTTCCGCTTTCCCTTTCAAGGTTTCGATCCAGGCGGTGAGCAACGCAATCCGGTTTTCCTTCAGCAGTTTTTCCCGCAGTTCCGTTTCCTTGCCCGCCAACAGGTTTGCCTCGGGTTTCTTTCTTTCCTGCAGCTGTAGAACATAGAAGGATGAGCCGTCGGCAATGACCTTGTTGGGGGTGGGGCCGTTTACTGACAGCTCCAGTCCTTTATCCTGCGCTTTAGCGGGCAGGGTGGCTTTGCTGCGATCTGATCGAGAATAGGTCACTTCTTTGGCGGTGCGAGCTTGTTTTTGGGCTGCATCCTGCAGAGAAGCGCCATCTTTCACCGCTGCCAAAAGGTCTTGGGCGGCTTTTTCGGCCAATTTTGTTGCCTCGGCGGTAATGAAATCCTTCTCTACCCGTGCTCGCACCGAGTCAAGGGCAGGAACCTCCGGCTCTTTACCATCTTCAATATAGAGGATGGAATAGCCGTTGTGGTCCTCCACCAGGGAGCTGAGTTCGCCTTTTTTAAGCGAAAAGGCGGCGGTGAGGAGAGAGGGCTTGTCGGCAAGGGTTTTCGGGGCGTTGCGGCGGGTAAAAAATTCCGTGCTGCGCACCGTGATATTATTTTTTTGTGCGTAATTTTGCAGACTACCGGCGAGGATGATCTGCTCATAAGCGTCCCCGGCATCTTTAAAGGCCTTCGCGCTGCCGTTTTTGCTGGCAAGCATGGTGGTAATTTCATTGGTCACCTCGGCCAATTTCTGTTGTCGGGCCGGGTTGATTTTTTCAAGCTTGATGATGTGGAAGCCAAATTGGGTTTCGACGATCTTGCTAATCTCACCTTCCTTGAGGGAGAAAACAGCCTGGTCAAAGGCGGGAACCATCCGTCCCCGACCAAAGAAGCCCAAATCTCCGCCCTTGGCCGCCGAGCCGTCTTGAGAGAACTCTTTGGCCAGTTTGGCGAAGTCCGCACCGTTGTTAGCTTTGGCAAGGATATCTTCCAGCTCTTTGCGGGTTTTGTTCTTGGTTTCGTCGTCGGCCTTTGGTGGTGTGCGCAGAAGGATGTGGCGGGCCTGGCGTTGTTCAGGTAATTGATATTTATCCAGGTTTTGGTCGTAGTACGTTTTTACCTCAGCAGCGGTGGGTTGGGCGTCGCCATCTTTTGTGGAGAAGAACAGGTAGTTGAGTTTTCTCTGCGGATCAGTTTTGTAGTTATCTTTGTGGGCATCATAAAAGGTGGCCAGGGCATCGTCCTGCACCTCCACCTTGGTGGTGAAATCCTTGGCGGTGAAATCAAGATAGGCGAGGGTGGTTGTCTCGTAGTCATAGGTGAAGCGATCTTGCAGTTCATCGGGCATCACTTGTGTAAAACGACTCAGGGCATTGACCACCTTGTCGGTGAGCAGGTCGGTGCGGATGCTGGTTTCAAAGTTGGCGGGGGTCATTCGTGATCCGGCCAATATTTCTTTGTAGCGTTTGACGTCAAAGGTGCCGTTGTTTTGGAAAGAGCCCATGGTCTGGATGGTGTTGCGAATTTCTTCGTCGCTAACCCTGATCCCCATCTGTTGTGCGCCCTGGAGCAGCAGGCTACGTTCCACCAGTTGGCTAACCACCTGTTGTCGGAGGTTGAGCGCCTTCATTAAAGATTCTGGCAGGGAACCGCCGAACTGTTTCCGGTATTGATTGGTGGTGCGTTCGTAGGCCTGTTGGAAGTCGCGGTAGGTGATGGCCTGGCCGTTGACGGTGGCGGCATTGTTGCGTCCTGGTCCCTGGTTGGAGCCGACGCCCCAGAAAACAAAAACCAGAATGATGATAACAATGGTGGCCTGAATATACGTTGATTGGGCCTTGCGGCGCATCAGATCCAGCATGATGGGGTGTTCTCCTTGCGTGTTATTCGGCTACGGGCGGTTGTGCCGCCCGGAAGGTATCGTTATTGTGAAGAAATTCAGGGAGTCATCCTACGCAGTTTCGCAGCCTGCGTCAATATCTTTGTCTGCTGCTCTGACGGCGGTAATGATTGCCCAGGTTTGAGGTCGGGGTGGAAATAGCAAATTTTCTCGGTGGGATCAGGTCTTGCCCAGATTGTCGCCGATGGAAATGTTCACCAGCAGTGGCACATCGAGGGCCAGCACGGATTCCATGGACTCCTTGACCAGCGCTTCGGTTTCCGGCAGTTCATCGTCTCGAACCTCCAACACCAGTTCGTCATGGATTTGCAGGAGCATCCGGGCACTGAGGTCTGTGTTATCCAAGGCGCGGGCGGTTTTGAGCATCGCCAGCTTGATGATGTCGGCGGCCGTGCCCTGGATGGGGGTGTTGATGGCGGTTCGTTCGGCAAATTCCCGCCGGGTCTTGTTGCTGCTTTTGATTTCCGGTAACGGGCGGCGGCGATGGAGGAGGGTGGTGACGAAGCCGTCTTCTTGGGCGGAGGCGACGATATCTTCCATGAACTGTTTCACTCCTCCATACAGTTCAAAATAGCGCTCAATGAAGGTGGCGGCCTCCTTGCGACCGATGTTGAGCTGGCTGGCGAGACCGAAGGCGCTCATTCCGTAGACGATGCCGAAGTTGATGGTTTTTGCCACCCGTCGCATCTGGGGGGTGATGAAGGCGTCGTTGACCCGGAAGATTTCGGCGGCGGTGCGCCGATGCACATCCTCGTGGTTGCGAAAGGCGGCCAGCAAAGCGGGGTCTTGTGAATAGTGGGCCAGAACCCGAAGATCGATCTGCGAATAGTCGGCGGCGAGGAATTTATGGCCGGGAGTGGCGATAAAGGCCTGTCTGATGCGTTGTCCTTCCTCGGTGCGGATGGGGATGTTCTGGAGATTTGGGTTGCTGCTGCTCAAGCGCCCGGTGGCCGTGACCGTCTGGTTGAAAGAGGTATGGATGCGTCCGGTTTGGGGGTGGATCAGGGTGGCCAGCTTGTCCACATAGGTGGATTTAAGTTTGCTGAGGTTGCGGTGGCCGATCACTGTGGCCGGTAGTTCGTGCTGGGCCGCCAGCTTCTCCAGCACCTTGGCATCGGTGGAGTAGCCGGTCTTGGTTTTGCGGCCATGGGGCAAGCCCAGTTCATCAAAGAGGATTACCCCCAGTTGGCGCGGAGAGTTGATATTAAACTCATGTCCGGCCAGGAGGTAGATCTGCGCTTCCATGGCCGCGATCTTTTCCTCAAACTCTTTGGACATCTCGTTGAGGAGGTGTAAATCCACCGTGATCCCGGTGCGCTCCATGGCGGCCAAAATCGGCACCAGCTGGCTCTCAAGGGTGGTGTATAGTTCCCAGAGGCCAAGTTCCTTGAGCTGCGGCGCAAAGGTCTCCCAGAGGAGCAGGGAGCCGATGACATCCTCGCAGGCGTAATCGCTGGCCATGGCCGGATCAACATAGACAAAGCTGTCCGTCCGTTTGTCCTTATCGGTGACCTCGGCAAAACTGGTCAAGCGGCGGCTTAGGATCATCTCGCAGAGATCGTCCAGCTTATGGGTGCGTCGCGACGGGTCAAGGAGGTAGGAGGCGATCATGCTGTCGTAAAGTGGGCCGCGCAGGGTGACCCCGTGATTCAAAAGGATGCCGTAATCGAATTTCAGGTTGTGACCTAGTTTAGCGATTTCCTGGTTCTCCAGGTAGGGGCGGAGGGCGTGCAGGGTTGCATCTTTATCCAGTTGCCCGGCCAGTAATTCCCCATCTTCGTTACGGTGGCCCAAGGGAAGATAGTAGGCGTGCTCAGCCGTAACGCAGAGGGAGATCCCCACAAACTGGGCGGTGAGGGTGTCAAGGGAACTGGTTTCGGTGTCCACCACCAGCAGGGGCGCCTGGGCGATCTCTTTAAGGCAGGTTGCCAGTTCTTCTGTATTGCGCACCAGTTGAAAGCCCTGGCGATCCATGCTTTCAGAAGGGAGTTCGTTTTTGAGCAACCGGGTGAAGTTGAGCTGGGTGAATAGCTCGCGAAGTTTATCGCTATTCGGGGCGGGCAGGAGGTAGTCGGCAACGTCCGGCGGCACCTCAAGGTCGGTTTTTAGTCGGATCAAGCGGCGGGAAATAAAGGCTTGTTCCCGGTTATTGATCAGGTTTTCTTTAAGTTTCTTCTGGGTCAGGGTCGCAACGTTTTCGTATAGCCCTTCCAGGCTGCCGAACTGGTTGATCAGTTTTTCGGCAGTCTTGGGGCCAACTCCAGGCACGCCGGGAACATTGTCGGCAGAGTCGCCAACCAGGGCAAAGAAATCAAGGAGCTGCGCGGGGGTGACATTGTATTTCTTATGCACTGCCTCCGGATCGAAAAACCGGTTGTTCATGGGATCCCAGAAGGAGACGGTCTCGGAGACCAGTTGCAACAGATCCTTATCGCCGGAGACGATCACCACCGGCACCCCTTTTTTGCTCAGAGCGTGGACGGCGGCGGCGATGAGGTCGTCGGCTTCCACGCCCTGCTGCGCAAGGCTGGGGATATTGTAGGCAGCAACAACCTCCTTGATGAACGGGATCTGCACGACTAGATCCTCGGGCATGGGAGGGCGATTGGCCTTATATTCCGCATACATTTCATGGCGAAAGTTGCCACCCTTGACATCAAAGGCCACCGTCACATATTGCGGATTCTTTTCCTTAAATAGGCGGAGAAGGATATTGGTAAAACCAAGAATGGCGTGGGTAGGTAGACCGTCTTTGTTGGACAGGGGGGCGATGGCATGATAGGCGCGGTAGATATAGGCGCTACCATCAATAACGTAGACTGGTTCAGGGCTGGTTGACATGGGCGCCGATTGTACCAGCTGGAGCAGGTTTTGGCAATTTTTCCGCGTAGGCTTAAATCACCACCCCTTTGGCGGTGGTTCAGGCCTGGGTGGGTTTACGGCGAGGTCTTGATTAACTGTAACTACTCACGGGGTCGTGGCTAATTCCCCCAATATGAGCGTAATTTTAGCTGTTTGCAGGGTGCCGGAGATGAAAGGCATCGTCCTGCGAACTATACATTGGTATGTGAGCAGGGCGATAACGCAGCAGATTCGGTACCCTGTGAGCAGTTACGATTAACTTAACCCAGCAGGCGGTAAAAGAAGGCGGTGGAAACCGCCCACCCCAAGGTAAGCAAGGTGATTACCACGCAGCTTGCCGCCAGGAATTTATGGATAGATTTTTCCGAGCCGCGATCCTGGTAGCCCAGCAGATAACCCAGCAGAGCGCCGCCGATTAGTCCGCCGCCATGGCCCCAGTTGTTGATCCCCGGCACCATGATGCCGAAGATGAAGAGTCCGATCACCCAGCCGCTGACCTGTTTGTAAACCGCGTCGCCGTACGCGCCGCCCCGGTGCTTGCCGAAGAAGAGAGCAGCTCCGATCAACCCGCAAACCGCCGCCGAGGCGCCGATGGTGAGTTGTACCCCCGCCAGATAGGAGATCAGGAAACCGATGATGCCGCCGCCGGTATAGATCACCAGCATCCGGTAGCCGCCGTATTCACTGATGATCAGCGGTCCGATCTGGGACAGGGCCATCATGTTGAAAAGGATATGGAGAATGCTGCCGTGCAGGTAATTGGCGGTGACCAACGACCACCAGCGCCCGATTTGGGCGATGGGGATGGTGCCGGTGCCACCCAGCAGGATCAAGGCTCGGTTATCCGGGGATAGAAAATTCAAGGGATTGAACGACAGCCCCGGCCCCCGCTGGCTGAGGAGAAGGGAGAGGGCGAACATCACCACGTTAACGGTGATGATCGCCTTGATGAAACTCGCCGGAGTGCCGAAGTTGCGAACCAATTTGTTGTCCTTCCACCAAGCGCCGGGATGGGCAGTGTTGCAGTACGGGCAACGTTCAGCGTTGGCGTTGGTCAGGCGGCGACAGATGGGGCAGAGAATGGCGCGTTGTTGATGTTCACTCATGGGTGGATCACGAAAGAGAAGATGATTATTTGCCAGCCAACCCTTGCAGGATTTCTTTGACCAGATTGCCGTCAGCCTGTTTGCCGAATTGTTTCATGATCGGCCCCATGGCTTGGATGGGACTTTTGAACTTGCTAAGGTCAATATTGGCCTCAACCCAGGCGATAATCTCTTCGCGGGAGGCCATTTGCGGCAGGTATGCTTCAATGGCGGTGAGGTAGTCGGAACTGGTTTCTTTCTTCAACTCCATGACCGTTTTTTCTGATTTAACCAGTCCTTGAATGATGCCGACGATATCGTCGTCGGTTATCTCTTCGTCGCGTTTAAGACGCGTAGATTTCTTGCCGGACTCCAGGATAAGGGGCATGGTGAGTTTGGGAAACTCGCTTATCACCTGGCGAATGGCATCGCGGACGATGGTATCCTTGTTGCGCATGGCGTTTTTCATATCTTCCTTGAGCTTCACCAGTAGCGGCGTGCCCATATCCTTGTTCCATCCGTAGGGTGTGGTTGCGGTCATTGGTACGTGTACTCCTTAAGGTTATGCTGAAAAGGGATGATCCCCACCTGTTATAGTCGGCTCGGTGGCGAGAGGCAACGGAAAATCGCGCCCGGTTTTCCCGGTGGCGATCAGTTGATCAATCCTTGCGCTGTTTAGGTGGATTGGTTTAATGTTTCGGGGAGGTATTCTTGGAAATAAAGAGGGTCACGGAGAATAAGAATGACTGATAATGATAACAACATTTCATCGCCGCCCGAATTAGCGGTGGTTTTTTGCGAGATTGGCCGGGCCTTGACCTCTTCCCTTGATCCCATGGAGGTTTTTCAACGGGTCATGGTGGTGATTGGTGATTATTTTTCTCCCCGAAACTGGTCTTTATTGTTGCGGGAAAAGGATGGAAGACGCCTCCGGTTTGAAATTGTCATGGGCGTTGAAGCGGCGCGGCTGAAGAAGGTGTGGGTGGAGGAAGAGGAGGGGATCGCCGGTTGGGTAAGCCGTCACGGGCAGCCAGCGTTGGTGGCGGATGTTCGCGACGACCCCCGCTTCAGCGCCAGGATCGATGAAATTCTTGGTTTTGTCACCCGGTCGGTGGTTAGTGTGCCGCTACTCAATGGCGATCAGCAGGTGATCGGCGTCATTGAGCTTATCAATAAGGTCGGTGCTGGGGATGATCTCTTCACCCCGGAGGATATGGCAATCCTGTCGGCCATTGGCGTTTTTGCCGGGATTGGTGCCGAGAAGGCTTTTTTACATCAGCGGGTCAAAGAGTTGGCGATGACCGATCCCTTGACCGGGCTGGGTAATCGGCTCTATTTTAATGACACCTTCTCCCGTGAGGCGGGATTGGTTGCCAGGTATGGTCATCCCCTCTGTCTGTTGATGATGGATATGGACAACATGAAGGCGATTAATGACCGGCATGGGCATCTGGTGGGTGACCAGGCCTTGGTGGCCCTGGCGGAATTGTTGCGCGGAGAGATTCGAACCTCGGATACCATTGCCAGGTTGGGTGGAGATGAGTTTGTCATTATTATGCCGCAGACTGACGCGGAAGCGGGGGGGAAATTGTCCTTGCGCATTGAAGATGCCATTGCGCGGTGGAATCTTGCTGCGCCCCTGGGTAAGGTGCGCCTGGGCTTAAGTATCGGTGTGCAGGCCGGTGGCCCGGATGAGGTGGATTCTCTGTTGGCCGCTGCCGATTCCAACCTCTACCGGGTAAAGAAGAGTCGTAAAACCTCCCGAAGAATGTCCCACGACGAACAGGTTCGGCACTACCTTTGGGATGCCTTGGCTGATGATGGCGATTCTTAAGCTCTAGGGTCACGTCAACTCTGAAACAGCGTATTTAGCTGGCCATTTTTTTCGCCTGTGGCGTTACAACTTGCATCATATCGCATAACTATGCTCGCCAAGTTGTTTCTGGCAGGCAAAAAAATCGCGGCACAATTTTATACCCTTTCATCCTTGACGCCACCCCATGGCGATTGGGGGTTGTTGTTGTTGTTTTGGCAGCGGCGCCGCTGTCTGACGGTTGTCCATGCTGGGTATAGTTGTTATGGTCAAGTTGTCTTCCTGGGTTATAGTAGGTGCCGGAGCATTGGCAGGCAATGGCGAAGTGTTGGTTGGGAGTGCTTTGCTGAGTCCATTAAGAAATGGCTGCTTTGAAAAGAGAGCAATTTTTCAAGGGAGCCTACAGAACTATTGAGGAATCTAGTCGATGCAGGATGTCACCTTGTTTCTAGCCATTCTTCTGGGGGTTGGTTTTCTGTTTGCCAAGCTGGTGCAGTTGCTGCGGTTGCCGTCGGTTACCGGCTATATCCTGGCTGGCCTATTGTTGGGGCCTTCCGGGTTGCATCTGGTTACCACCGAGGCCATCGGCGCCAAACTTAATCATTTTACCCAGATTGCTTTGATGTTGATCGCCTTCGGGATTGGTGAACATCTTGAGGTGGGCAAGCTGCGCCAACATGCCAAGAGTGTCAGTTTTCTCGGGGTGGCTGAAAGTATCGGCGCTTTTTTTGCCGTGGTGCTGGGGGTGGCGCTGGTGGCGCCGTTGGTGGTGCCGACAGCGGCGGGGTGGGGTGAACGTGATTTCATCGCCTTGGCCCTGCTGTTGGGGGCCATTGCCGTGGCCACGGCTCCGGCTTCCACCCTCCATGTCACTCGTGAGGTTAAGGCCTCTGGGCCACTGACCGCGACCCTGTTGTCGGTGGTGGCGGTGGATAATGGCTTGGCGATTATGCTGTTCGGGTTGGCCGTGGCCGCAGTTCATAACCTCACCGGCACCGCTTCCAGTACCTTCTTGGTGGCGTTGGCGCTCAGTGTTGGTGAGATCTTGTTTTCGCTGCTGATGGGGGTTGTCACCGGCCTGCTCATCGATGGCATTGTTCGCAGGCTCAGGCAGCGCGGCGAGATGCTCACCGTGGGGTTGGCATTATTGCTGCTCTGTGGTGAATTAGCGCGGGTGATGGGTTTTTCGCCGTTGTTGGCCGGGATGGCGGCTGGTTTCACCATTGTTAACCGTGATTATCGGGATGTGCGTCTCTTTCGGGTTTTGAATTCCTTTGAAACGCCGATTTATGTTCTTTTCTTCACCCTGGCTGGCGCTCACTTGGAACTGTCGGTATTGGCGGTGGCCGGTTGGTTGGGGGCGGCCTATTTTGTCATGCGGGTGGGTGGGAAGATGATTGGGGTGGCGCTAGCTGCGCGGTTGGTGGAAACCGCGCCGGTGGTGCGGCGCTACCTTGGGGTTTCGTTGGTGCCGCAGGCCGGGGTGGCCATCGGCTTGATCATTTTGGTTAATGGCGATGTTGCCTTAGAGCGGTATGGTTCGCTTATAACCCAAGTGGTGCTGGCGGCGGTGGTGATGGCCGAATTGATTGGCCCTTTTTGCACCAAGCAGGCGTTGGAAAGAAGTGGTGAGGCCATGGCGGCTGGCGGCAACGGGCAGGCAATAAGCAGTGATAAACCTGTTTTTGATGCCGAGAGCGTGCAGTTGGTGCCGTGGATCTGGCAGCCATTGACCCCGGTGGCAAATCCCGCTGGGGTGGTGTTGTTCGGCGCTTCCCATCAGGCCACCGTTGCCAGTTTAGCGCGGGTGACGACAATCTTTGCCCATCATTACCAGAGTAGTCCCCTGGCGGTGCGGATTGTTGTTTCGGGTGGTGCTGACGAGGAGGAAGTGGCTCGGGAGCGGGCTGTTTTTGCCAAGGCCAAGACGGAAACGAGAAGCCTTGGTTATGATCTTGCCACCTCGGTGGTGCGAGCGGAGACCGTGGCGGAGGGGCTTCTTGCCGTGGCGAAACAGGCCAAGGCGGCGGCTATTGTTTTGGGCCACCCATTGCGGGGCACGGCTCAAGCTTTTCAACGGGTTGTTGATGTGGTGGCTGCCAAGGCGACCTGTCCGGTGGTGGTGGTGCGCTTTGCCGGTCTCTTGCACACGGAACGGATTCTGGTGCCGTTCGTCAATATGGAAGAGCTTGAGGTGATGCGGGATACCATCCTCGCTCTGAACGCGGTGGGCCAGCATCGGCTTACCTTTCTGCGCTTGCTACCGGCAGAAACTGTGGCTGCCCAGAAAATAAAGGCGCGCGATAAGTTGAAGGCGTGGGCCAGTACCGCGCAGATTGCGGAAGATGCGCATTATCAGGTGGTGACCACCGATGCGCGGGTTCTTGCTGTGGTTAAATTGTCCAATTCACATGATCTTTTGGTGATGGCGGCGTCGCGCTCGGTGGGTCTTTCGCGCCTGATTCTTGGCTCCTTGGCCGAGGATGTTGCGCAACGCTCGGTAAAGCCTTTGCTAATCGTCCAGAACCCGGCCCCCAAGACGGATCGTCCTTGATTCTTACAGCAGATTTCTTTTCCGTAGCCATTCCCTGGCCACTGCCCGTGGTTGGCGATGAGCAATAATCACTCCCCCGTGTAAACGACGCATGGCCTTGGTGTCGAGATGTTCACCCAGGCGCTTGATGGTTGTGGCGATGGCAGGAAATTTGTCCAGGGTGCCCTTGCGCATCAGTGGGGTTGGCTGCAGGTTGGGTAGGGCCAGGCGATCATCGGTGAGGGCGATCAGGCGAAAGGCGGTGATGCGGCCGTCGTCACCCCGCCCTAGAGCAACATCCACGCGCCCGATCTTTAGGGATCGATACAGCAACGATGCTGGCAAGGGTTGGCCAATGCTGATGGGCAAACCATAGGTGGTGAGCAACCGTTTACGGTGAGCTTCAGCGATGTTGTCGAAATGGAATTTTTGCGGATTGGCCTTGACCAGTTCGGCCAGTTGGCTGATGGTTTCGATTTTAAGATCTCGGGCTTCTTTGCCGCGCATGATTAGGGCAGGTCCGCTGGTCACGGAGAGGGGAGGGAGACGGAGGAGTTTTATCTCACCCTGCTCGGGAAGGGGCTTGGCAGGCAAGGGCGGGAAATAGAGATCTATTTCACCCCGAATCAGCAAAGGGCGTAGCTGGGCTCCAGTCATCCCCCGCTTGCTGGTTACCGGCACTCCTTCTTGTTCAAGGAGCAGAATGATAAGTTCGCTGATAATTTGTTGGCGGCTGTCAGGGCCTACGCCTATGGTCAGCCCCGGGTCGGCAACGGCCCGATTGACGCAGAAAAAGAGCGGCAACAGGGCAAGGCTAAACAGCGCCAGGAAGAGATTGGGGAGACGGAGGTTTGTCATGTTTTTCGTATTCCTGATGGCTTGGTGAAAATGGGGTGTGTAAATTAGTCACTGCCTTTATAATACCTGGCTATGGAAAAAAGAAAACAGCACTCCAATATCATGCGGATCGCGACTCTTGCTCTGTTGCTGATGGTGGTCGGTTGCACGGCGGCAGTGACAACCCCGTATCGGCTCACCAAAAGGTTGGTCAAAAGCGTTATCTGGACGGCGGTAACCTCCTATAAGGTGGCCAACGGCACCCGTTGGATGGTGCAGAAGGTTGGTGCCTATACCTTCGAGATTGCCATGGCGCCCATGGATTGGCAGTTCGCCCATGAAGAGATTGACACCATCAACGGGATGCCGCCCAAGGACGCTATCCGCAAGGGGAAGGTGAAAAATTCCCCCTATACCGTGAAGGGGAAACGGTATGTGCCGATGACGGTGGCCCAGTCCGAATCATATCGTGAAGAGGGGGCTGCATCCTGGTACGGGTATGAGACCAGTCGCCAGAAAGACGGCACCATGACTGCTAATGGCGAGCGTTTTATCCCCACCGGATACTCCGCTGCTCACAAGTATTTGCCGTTGCCCACCTACGTCAAGGTGACCAATCTGGCTAATGGTCGTTCCATCATTGTTCGGGTAAATGATCGTGGCCCTTTCCCCAGTATTCATAATGCCCGCTCCGGCGATCGGATTATCGATCTCAGTATGGGGGCGGCCAAAAAACTCGGATTTTATCAGAAGGGTACAGCCAGGGTAAGGGTGGAGACGATCAAGGTGGCGAAGGGGTAAGGTCGGATGGAGTTCAGTCGGTGACCAGTCGTTTTGGCAAGGCCTGGAGGGCGGCGGTATAACTCGCCTCATCATAGGTTCTCCCCTCTTGGATGACCGCGATGACCTCGGTGACCACCACCTGGCCGATCAATCGCATTGCCTCGGTTTCGGAAAACCCCTCGGTCACCAGGCGAGTAAGGGTCTCGCCGGTGATCGGAGGATTATTGTCGCGCAGCTGGTTGCCGATCACTTCTGTAACGGCTAGTTGTAGTCGTGCGGCGATGTCAGCTGGAAGTTTATTGTTTACGGACATGATTTTGCTTAGCCGATGGCAACCAGTTCGAGATCAAAGGTAAGATCCTCACCGGCCAGGGGCGGATTGGCATCCAGGGTAACGATGTCTTCCTTGACGTTGGTAATGGTCACCACCATCATCTCGCCGGAGGGGCTGCCCACCTGCAGTTGCTGACCAACTTCCGGGGTGATATCCGGGGGGAATTGATCACGGGGAACCGGCATGACCAGTTCGTCCTGGCTGGGGCCATAGGCCTGGTCAACTGGGATATCAACGGTCTTCTTGTCGCCAACGGCCATCTCAAGAATAGCGTTGTCAAAGCCGGGGATCACCTGGCCTTCGCCAACGGTAAATTTGAGGGGGTCGCGGCCATCGGAGGTATCGAAGACGGTACCATCGTTAAGTCGGCCGGTGTAATGAACCTGGACGGTGTCGCCTGCTTTTGCCTGTGCCATTATTTTTGCTCCTTAAATAGTGAATTTACGCCAAAATCGACGATAAGCGAGCCAATTTACCAGACTCAGCTCAGGTTGTAAACGGGCAACGGGAAAAATGAGCAAGGGGAAGCCGGGGTGGCAGCGGTTTCCCCTCACTCATTATAAGTGTCCTATTGAAAAGTAGGAGGATTGGGGGTAGTCAGTGAAGACTCGTTTATTCCTAACTCAATAATTTTGTTTAATGGTCTCGATATCTAAAATGCATAAATCCCTTCTCCCGACATTTCTTGTTTTTGTACTGTTGCCACTGTTTTTTCAAGGCGCACCACTTCTTGCCCAAGATGGCTTTGCGGTCGGCGAACGGTATCAAGCTAAAAAGCAGCAGTACTTTGCTCATTCCGCAGGACTGACCAAACTCTCTACCGCCATTGTCTCCAGGCAGCAAGAAGAAGAGAGCCTTAATTCTCAGGTCGCTTTCAAGAAAAAAATCATGCTCAAGGCTAAGGAGACCTTTCTTGCCGCTCAACAGCTCCAAGCTGAAGCTCCTGATCATTCCATTGAACGAGAAAGGGCAGATTATGCCTCGGCTATTAAGAATTATAAAGACGCCTATACCGTGTGGCGCACTTTTTCCAAAGAAACAGAAACATACCAACATCAATTGAATGTTTTTTCTGGAGTCAACCAAGATCTCGAACAAGAGTTGCATTCGCTTGCCAGTGAACTGGTAGAGCAGCAATACAGCCAACTCAAGGAAACATTAGAGAAATTAACAACCGTAAAAGAGCACGGAGAGGTTGGTTGTGACAATGTGACAGTAAAAGTATGCCAACAAAACGCTCTTCAAGAAGCGCAGAGGAATGCGGCTCAGGCTGGGTCGCTTATCTTCCTGTCATCATTAACGAAAGTCAATAATGGCTTGTTGGTGCAAGATGAAATCACTAGTGATTTCGAAGCGATTATTGAATCATATAAAACCATCGATCAGGGTTGGATCGGCCAGAGCACCTATTTTTACGATATTGAAGCAACGGTGCGTGGGCAGCTGCCACAAAGCGTCAGAAGTATCCTTCTGGGCCGTTTAAAAGAAGATCCCGCCCCTCTGAAAGGTGCCTCCCCAACTGCTCAAGCAACACCGAATCCAATCGCATCGCTGGTGTCTGCTGTTGGCAGCAAGACAATCAATAACAAGGTCTCGCAGCCTTTCGTCTTAGATACAGATGCGCTGGCAAAAACGTTTACCGGCAAGGTCTGGCAAGTGAACAGCCCCCAGCATGATGTTCCTGGGCAACTGCAAACTACGCTTCTGTTAGCCAAACCAGGCGATGTTGTAAAACTCTCTCCTGGCACCTACCAAGGGCCGTTGTTGGTCGACAAAGACATTATGCTCACCGGTACAGGGGGAAACCCGGCTGCGGTAGTGGTCAATTGTGAACAAGATATTACCTGTTTACAGGTAACGGCCACTCAAGCGTTGATTAAAGGCTTGGCTGTGAAGGGTAACAGCACCAAGGATTTTTGTGTCCAGGTGGCCGCTAAAAGCCATTCGGTCTTTGAAAATAATTTCATCGTGAACTCGAAGGGGGGAGGAGTTCTGGTCCAAAGTACTGCATCTCCCACTATGAGTCGCAATACAATTCACGACTGCCGTGGAAGTGGAATATTCATTAAGGGGCATGCTCAAGGTGTTTATAGCTCAAATGATATTTTTGGCAGCATGTTATCCGGCATAGCAATTAGCACTTCTGAAGTGCCGCTGATTCAGCACAATACCATCCACGACACCCATGATGCCGGCATCTATGTTTTTAACGGGGCGGCAGCAACTATTCGTCATAACGATATCTTTCAAAATAAGTTTGCGGGGGTTGTTGTTGAAGATAATGCTGCCCCGCTCATTGAGAAAAATCAAATCTATGCCAACCAAAAGACTGGAATTTTAGTTCGTAATAATGGCAGAGGTAAGATTACCCAAAACACCATATCTCGTAACCTGGAAGCCAACCTCATCGTCTCGTCAGGTGGTGATCCAGTTGTTCTTAAAAATTCAATAAATTCCTCCCCGCAAATAGGGATTTCCATCATGGACGAAGGCAGGGGTGAATTCACAAGTAACGAAATTATTGATAATAAAACAGGAATTATGGTGCATGGGGCGACGGTATTTTCTGTTACGGAAAACATAATTCGAAATAATAAGAATGGTGGCGTTGTTGTTAGCGGTCAGTCTGGTGGAACCTTTTCCGGTAACAACATCCACGCAAATTGTATCTCTAACCATGATGATGACAGTGGCTTTCTTGATTTTATGATCCCCACCTCGTCGTGTTCTGAAATCATTATTAAAGACCATGCGGCCCCGGTGATTGTGAATAATGAAATCCACGATAGTGCAAAAGCGGGGATACTTATTCAGGCTCAAGGCGCAGGTAGCATCAAGCTCAACAGGATTTATGCTAACAAATTTTCCGGTGTGGAAATAAGCCAAGGGGCTACCCCGATGCTTGAGAACAACAGCATATTTGCCAACCATGGGAATGGGGTGTTTTGCTACGAGCATGGGAGAGGAGCAATTAAAAGTAACCAAATATATGAGAATATTTTGAATGGGGTCGAAATAAAAAATGAATCCTCCCCTTACCTTCTCAGTAATGAAATTTATGATAATAAAGGCAGTGGGGTCTTGGTACATACCTCGGGAGCGGGGCTTCTTGAAGAGAATAAGATTAGAGGTAATAAGGTCGCGGGAGTAGAGATCCGGAAAGCAGGAAACCCCCAACTGCTAAATAATACCCTCAAAGGGGGAGGATCTTCCGGTACACTCTGGATTCATTCTGGAGGCATGGGAAACATCATTGAAAAAAAATAGGGGAGTACCGTGGAGGTTCCTCCCCCCCCTCCATTATTCGTCAGAACCGTGTTAAAGTCGATGCGGCCACCGGCGGGTGAGGAATTGACAAGAAATCGCGAAAGCGGACTTGTCCCTTTGCTTCTACTGTAGTCATGACCCTCTGTTTTTTTATCCTAGACTCAGTTGCGGACGATATACTTGTCAAAATTATTCGCATAATCCGCGACATGCTCCACAAGCATCTTTTTGTATTCTGCCATGAAGTATTCATATGTTTTTTCTTTGCCTTCCGCAAATTCACTTGCCGAAGCTGCGTGTGAAGCGATGATGAAGGTGTTAAAGCGGGCGGCAGCATACAGGAATGTGGCGCTGACCTTGCCTGGATCACAACTTTTACTTTGCTTATTGGCTAAGGCAATGAAAGCGTCCGCCATCTCGTAAAATTCTTTATCTTTGTCGGTATCACTCATTGTTTTCTCCTGTTGTTATTGTTTTGGGGGAGCTGTAATCCCCAAACGGGTGGGGGGTTAAGCAAGCCTCGGTTGGTTCGACTGGATATCTTGTTACTTTAGACCGCAACCAATCTCTTGGATTGTTTTTGAGCCAATGTGCGGCATGTGGCAAATGAAAATTGGGGCAACAAACAGTAAAAAGGAGCCCCCATAAGTTACAACTTGTTCATGTATCCTGCCCCCCAAACGAGGTCCCGTTTGATACGCAGGTACAGGTAGCTTTTTAAGCTAACCCTCTTAAGCCAAGGCAGGGGGAAAGAAAAATAAATCTTGCCAATTAGCTTTAAATAGAAGCGATGCCAATTGCTGTCTATTTTTTCCGGATGGTATTCTTGCCACGCATATTGATAGGTTAGGCCGTAAAAATTAGTTTCATAAGGAGACTGCGGCCAGCAATCGCCTAAACAGGTTTCAGCGGGCATCTTGTCGACAAAATGCAACAATGGTAAATGCAGAATGTTTAATATTTGATTAGCGCAATGGATATAAATAGCGTTGGTGTGATGATTGTGGGTCAAAAACAATTTTTTTGTTCTAAAATTGCTCACGATGAAGTCCGCCACCTTCACATCTGTTTTTTCCTCCTTGGAACGTAGAATTGCCATGGAGTCACTAAATCGGCGTTCAAATTGAAAATCTATTTTTCCTGCACAGAACCTATCCACAATTTCTTTTAATGATAACCCGCTCTCGATTAATGAAACCACCACCTCTTGCCCTTTAATTTCACCTAGAACTTCGAACAATGGCCACAAGGCATCATTATATATATAAGGGAAGGATATCTTTACACATTGAGGCGGCAAATATTCAAACAGGTTGTCAGTTGCATAGACACCATGCTTCGCTGCAATTGGCTGATAAATAAACAAATCAGCCTTTTTAAAGGTATCAAGGGGAAGATTATGCTTGTTCTGAATGAAAATATAATTATTTACTATTTCAATCCGGTATTTTTCCTGGAACTCTGCACTCATTCGCAGAAAAGTATCAAAGGCTCTTCCTTGACAGTTGGCATAAATTAGACAAAGTTTTTTCTCCTTGTCGGTTTTCTGTGCTGGCAACGTATTGATGTCCACTTCGTAAATCCACCTAACTGTTCCATTGCTGAAAGAAATGGAAATTGGGATAAAGACCGACCACGGTAAGATTGTGGCATGGAAATCATCCTAATCTTTCAAGGTTTAACCTTTGTTTTCCCCACGGCTCCGCTTTGCTGCCCGTCTTTCTGGCTCCAAGGGAGGGGCTGTTTACCCTTCGAGGGGCATGACTAGAACAGAGGTAATTTACTGAGGATTTTTAAGTAGCAAAATATACAAATCCTCCCCTCTGTGGTTAAACCTACATTCACTCTCTGGCAAATGTAACAGAAAGGTCTTTTTGCTCATACCCCGGAATCGAGAAAGTCTAGTTTTAGCAAAGTCCCAGAAGTTTTCAATATACCTTCTCCTGTGTGCCCTGGTGAGAATGGTTAAGGTTTTAGGATAGTTTTTCACCTCAATTTGCGTTGGGCGGTGAAGTTGGTGATGGAATTGTGCCGCCTCTCGATTCTCCTTTTTTCCCGTGTGGATCATAATAAAGTTCTTCTCCTGGCTCTCCGACAGAAATCCTCATTTGTGGACAGACACTTGCTAGTCATTGCAACAACGGTTGACGACTTGCTGGTCATGGCAGTATCATTCGCAGCATGGTAAGGCATCTTAGCCTTGCTTACTGCGCCAAAAGTAGGCGGCCATTTATCACTGTGAGTTTGAATGGTTTTTTTGCAAAAACAGTGGGGGAAGGTTCGTGGTTGCACCAGCGAGGTGGATCTCACCTTTTTGTTGTTGCGGATTTTTAGTCTTCTCGGTGGTTTGGGTTGGTTGTTGATCGGCCACCTTTCGTTTGGGGAGAAGGGGGTTTTGGTTCAAGCCCTCGGTTCTTTTTTTATCTACAGCCTTATTGGCTACGTGGTTATCTTTTTTTGGCCGTCCCGGTTGAAAAAGGTGTATCTGGCCTCTCTTTTTCTCGACCTGCTTTTTCTCTCGGTTCTGGTGCATGCCGAAAGCAGCTTTGAAAACAGCTTCTTTCTTGGCTACTACCTGCTCATCTGCCTGCATACCGTCTATTTCGGACTTCGCTTCGGTCTGCTGGTCGCGGTTTTTTCAGCCCTCTGTTATGTGGTCAGCATCCTCCCCATGTTACCCCATCTCCAGTGGACCGATCTTGCCATCCGCATATCTTTTTTCTTCTTTATCACTGTGCCGGTGGGGCTGTTAACCGAAAAGGTGAAGCGTGACAAAAAGAAGATTGAATATTTCAACCGCACCCTTGAGGCCATGGTTGCCCAACGGACCAAGAAGATCGGCACCCTTTTCGACCAAGAGCGCTATCTCCGCAATATCCTGCATACCGTGGCTCATATCAATAAATTGCTGATTACTTCCCCCAATCTGATCAGCCTGCTGGAAGCTTCCTGCGCTCGCTTCGCGCAGCACGGGCATTATGATTTTTGTTGGATCGGGTTGCTGGCTGAGGATCGCATCGAAACCATCTATACCCCAGATGCTGCGGTCAACCCGCTCCTTGCTCCTCCTTACGACCCGTACGACCAGGAGGCACCTTTTTATCGCACTCCGGCGGCCCAATGTCTACGGGAGAATCGAACCGTGATCCAGGCAAACGATGTGCAGACGCCGGATGCTACCCCGTGGCGCCAAGGGGAGGAGGTGCGTGGTTTTCAAGGGGTGATCAGCCTGCCCCTGCGAGCCCGGCAGAATGGTCTGCCCCTTGGCGTTCTGACCATCTACACCTGGCGTGCGGACGGTTTTGAGTTGGAAGAAAAAGATATGTTGGATGAGCTGGCGGGTGACATTGGTTTTGCCATTGATTCATTCCGGCAAAAGGAGGCGGTGGGCAAACTCACTGCTGAACGGACTGCCAATTACGAAGAGACGATTTTTTCCTTTGCCGACATGATTGAGCAACGGGATACCTATACCGCTGGCCACACCGAGCGTGTCGCCCATTATTGCCTGCTCATTGCCCGGGCCATGGGGATCGGCTTGGCAGAGAAAAAAAACCTCTATAAGGCCGCTATTCTTCATGATATTGGCAAGGTGGCGACCCCTGATTCAGTGTTGCTCAAGCCCGGCAAGCTCTCGAAGCTGGATTATGACCTGATCAAGGTGCATGCCTTTGCCGGTTATGAGATGCTTTCGCAGATCCAGATGTACCAGGATCTGGCGGTGATCATCCAGCATCATCACGAGCGCTATGATGGTAAGGGCTACCCCGATGGTTTGAAGGGAGAGGATATCCCCTTGCTCTCCCGCATCATGACCGTGGGTGATGCCTTTGATGCCATGACCACCAACCGAATCTATAAGTCAAAGAAGGATATTCCCGTCGCCCTGGATGAGCTTCGCGCTTGTAGCGGTAGTCAATTTGATCCGCAAGTGGTGAAGGCTGCCCTGACGGTGCTGGCCGATGTCAAAATCTCATCCACCGTCAGTCAACTGCCGGTGACCAAGCTGGAGAAAAAGAGATTTTCCTATTTCTTTAACGATAAGCTCACCGGCCTTTACAACGAGGATTACCTGAAGATCATCCTCAACAACCGGGATATTAATCAATATAAATGCCTGCACATGCTGCACCTGCAAAATGTGCCGGAGTATAATAAGCGCCGGGGATGGGATAAGGGGGATCTGCTCTTTAAGGACTTTGCCGCCGAACTACAGACAGCCTTGCCCGATGCCCTGTTCTTCAGGGCTTATGGCAATGATTTTGCCGCCATCGCCAAAGAGCATCTGGACATTGATCGTCAGGAGCTCAACGATTTTGCCTGCCTTGCCGACACCGGGATCGTGGTCGAGGTGCAACATCTTGATCTAACCGTCGGGAAGGTTTACACCATCGATAAGTTGGATAGGATGAAAATCCACTCTCTGGTTGTGTCGCCGCTCAATGAGTAGTGCAATCAACACCGGCGTGGTTCTGTTGGCTTTTTTGGGGGGGTAGTTATCCTGCCTGGCCCCACCAACCGACAACAGATCGATTCTCCTTTTCCCCAAGGCAAACATAGGTAGTCCACGAGTTTTGCGTGGTCATGAATAGATGCTCTCTCCTCAGGTCGGCCAGCTTGTGGCTAGCGCGTTATGGTCTCGGCGGCCAGGGCAACGGGAAGCTCATGCCAACTGGTGGTGTAGGAGGGGGACTTCATGTTCTGTTTATGATGCCAGGGTTTGTCCAGCCCGGCGGAACCGTACTGAAGGGTGTCTTGGCCCCAGCGGTGGTTGATCCGATCCAGGGCGAGGAGAAGGTTGTCGGTATTGGGGCGCGGGGTGAGGAAGAGGTTGCCCTGCTGGATATGTTCCGGGGTCAGAGCGGTGAGGATTACCCCCACCTTTTGGTAGGCGTAGCCCGGTCGGAAGAGATCCTTAAGGGTTGCCACCGCCTGGGCGATGAGGGTTGCGGTGTCAGCGGTGGGATAGGGCAGGGTGATGGTTCGATTGTTGGCGTATTGGGGCTGGCTGCTGCTGAAACGGTTGGTGTTGAGATAGAGGGTGAGGCAACCAGCTTTGAGTTGTTGGGCGCGGATCTTTTCGGCGGCGCGGGCCACATAGGTGACGGTGGCCTCATGCATATCCTTGAGTTCGCTAACCGGCGTGCCGAAGGAGCGGGAGCAGGCCATGGAGTGTTTGGGCGGCGGAATCTCGGTGAGGGGAAAACAGGAAACGCCCTGTAACTCCCGCATGGTTCGAACCCCGGTGATGCTAAGGTTCTTCTTGAGCCAATTTGCGTCGGCCCGGCTTAGATCGTAGGCGGTACGGATGCCTTGCCCGGCTAGTTTCTTCGTTGCGCGGCCACCGATTCCCCACACCTCGCTTACCGGCATGGACTTGAGGATGGGGGGTAAGTCGTCACCCGCCGAGATTATGCATCCCCCACGCTGGGCGGGGTTCTTTTTGGCTATTCGGTTGGCGATCTTGGCCAGGGTTTTGGTGGGGCCGAAGCCTATGGAAACCGGGATGCCGGTGTGCTGGCGGATGGTTCGGCAGATATTCTTGCCAATAAGGCGTAAGGTCTTTTCATCACCTGCGGGCAGCCGGAGAAAGGCCTCGTCGATGGAATAAACCTCCACCTGGGGTTCAAGACGGCTTAAAACCTCCATAACCCGCTGTGACATGTCGCCATAGAGAGCGTAGTTGGAGGAAAAGACATGAACTTGGTGATGCTCCAGCAGGGGTTGGCAGCGAAAGTACGGTTCCCCCATCTTGATCCCCAACTCCTTGGCTTCGTTGGAGCGAGCAATGATGCAGCCGTCGTTGTTGGAGAGCACCACCACTGGTTTCCCGATCAGCTTCGGGTTGAAGACCCGTTCGCAGGAGACATAGAAGTTGTTGCAGTCGAGCAGGGCAAAGGTGGTGGGCATGGGAGCTGTCCTACAGGGAGTGAACCGCGAAGGCAGCCACTCCCCATATCTCGCAGGTGGTTTCTTCGCTAATCAGGATGTCGGGGTAATCAGGGTTTTCAGCGTGAAGATAGATTTCAGTGCCTTTTTTGCGCAGCCGTTTCACGGTTAGCTCGCCGTCGACCACTGCGATCACTATCTTGCCGTTGATGGGTTCAAGGGAACGATCCACCACGAGGATATCGTGGTGGTGGATACCGGCGCCGACCATGGAGTCTCCAGCCACGCGGACAAAGAAGGTGGCGGCAGGGTTGGCCACCATCAGTTCATTGAGATCCAGCTTGCCTTCAATATAATCGTCGGCTGGGCTGGGAAACCCGGCCGAGACGCTACAGGCAAAGAGGGGGCGATGTAATTCGCCGGTGCGACTGAAGGGGTAGATTGCCGAGATGGTTGGGGGGGCTGAGTTCATGGCCATCAATATACAGGAGAAGTGCGCCCATGTCACCGTGGGGAATGGGAAAGGGCGGGGTGCCGGTGGGTGTCGATAAAAGCTGGGGCGGTCTTTGGGCTGGTGGCCTTGGTCTATGCGGTGGCATGGCTTGGAGCTACCCCGGCGATTCTGGCGAGGAGTGGGTATATCTTTTGCTCCAGTTGTTCGGCACATACCGGTTTGATCAAATATTGACTGACCTGTAACTGGATTGCCCGGGCAATATTTTCTTGGGTTGCCTCTGCTGAAATCATCACGAAAGGGGTGTGTTGAAGCAGCATGTCTTCTCGGACTTTGCGGAGCAGTTCAATGCCGGTGACCTTTGGCATGTTCCAGTCGGAAAGGATTAGGTCAACCTTGTTTTCTTGTAAGATTCGCAGGGCCTTTTCTCCGTCGTCGGCTTCGAGGACGTCTTTAATGCCCATATTGTTGAGTAGCGTTTTCAGGATGGTTCGCATGAAGCTTGCGTCGTCAACAATCAAGACCTTGAGTTCCGAGTAATTCATGTTGTCCTCCGTGGGCGAGAAACTTGGGGCTCCTTACTTATCTTCTCGTCTTACGGGCAGGGAAACTTGAATAATTTCGGATGATTCTTCTCTGGGGGGGAGTGGGGGGGTCAAGGGGCGAGCAGAGTCGCCCCTTGACCATGGAAACGTTGCCGGTGGGATCAGGCGCTGCCGGACATCTTTGAAAAATCTCCCACCGAGAGGAATAACTCGGCAATGGCAGTGAGCAGGGCCAGGCGGTTGCGGCGAATATCCTCCTCTTCGGCCATGACCATGACATCGTCAAAAAAGCGATCCACCGGTTCCTTCATTTTTAAGATTTCGCTAAGGGCTTTTTCGTAGCGTTTGTCGGCAAGGAGTGGGGTGACGGTAGCGCGAATCGCAACCAGGGTGGCTTGCAACTCCTTTTCGGCGCTTTCGGTAAGCAGTTCCTCGCGGACCTCACGGTCGCGGTTTTTCTTGATGATGTTTTTGACCCGCTTGAAGGAGCCAGCCAGCAGGGAAAATGACTCCTGGCCGCTTATTGCCAGCAAGGCGTCAATGCGGGCGCGGCTGTCCGTTGGGTCGTCAAAACGCACCGAAGTTGCCGCCTCCACCGCTGCTCCACTGATGCCCCGGCCAACCAGATCGTTGCTGAAGCGGCCTTTGATGAAGTCCACGACTTTTGCTCTGGTGGTTTCACGATCCACGGTGAGACGGTCATTGTAGAGATCAATGGCCTGGTCGGTGATGGCGGTCAGGCTGATGACAAAGCCCTTTTTCTCAATAATGTGCAGTAGTCCCAAGGCTTGCCGTCTGAGCCCGAAGGGATCGGCGGTGCCGCTGGGGTTTTGGCCGATGCCGAAGCAACCGGCAAGGGTGTCGATGCGGTCAGCCAGGCCGACGATGGCACCCACCGTGGACTCCGGTAGTTCGCTGCCAGCCCGCACTGGCATGTAATGTTCAACAATGGCTTGGGCCACCACCGGCTCTTCGTTGTTGAGAAGGGCGTAGTGACGACCGATTACCCCTTGTAACGAGGTGAATTCGGTGACCATGGAGGTGAGGAGGTCGGCCTTGGCCAAATGGGCGCTTCTTTCGCATAGTTGCTGTTGTTCCGGGGCCAGTTGGGCTGCCAGGAAACCTGCCAGCTTGGTGATTCGCGCCGTCTTGTCTTTGAGGGTGCCGAGTTTGGCCTGAAAGATGACTCCGTCCAGAGCCTCGACTCGATCTGCCAATGACTGCTGCTGGTCTTCTTTAAAGAAAAAGATGGCGTCTTCAAGGCGCGCTCGCAGTACGCGTTGGTGGCCGTCCACGGCCAGACTGTGATCCTTGACCTCGGTGTTGTTGACAGCGATAAAGTGGGGCCGCAACAGGCCGTTGGCGTCGGCAATGGCGAAGTATTTTTGGTGTTCGCGCATGGAGGTGATCAGCGCCTCCTTGGGTAAGGTCAGAAAACGATCGGCAAAGGTGCCGCAGACGCCATGTGGTTTCTCCACCAGATGGGAAACAGTTTCGATAAGTTCTTCATCGGTGATGACGGTGCCGCCGGTTTCCTTGGCTGCTGCGGTCACCGTGGCACGAACCGCTTGCCGCCGTTCTTCTGGATCCACCAAGACGTGGGCCTTGCGCAGTCCTTCTTGGTATTGCTTGAAATCGGTGACCACAAAAGACTCTGGAGCCATGAAGCGGTGGCCGCGGGTGGTGTTGCCGCTGTTGATCGCCTCAACGTTACAGGGGATTACTGCTCCGTTGTAAAGGGCTAGCAGCCACTGGATGGGGCGTACAAAGGAGGTGCGTCCGTTACCCCAGCGCATGGATTTAGGGAAAGGTAGTTCACTGATCAGTTCCGGCAGGAGCTCGCTGAGGAGTTTGGTTGTTGCCTCACCCTGGTAGTGGCAGGCCAGCATCAGGTATTCGCCCTTGTCGGTGGTTACGACCTTGATGTCGTCTACCGTTGCGCCCCGTGACTTGGCAAAACCAGTTGCCGCCTTGGTGGGGTTGCCGTCCTTGTCAAAGGCCGCCTTCTTCGGGGGGCCGAGTACTTCTTCATCTCGATCCGGCTGTTGCGCGGCTAAGTCGGCGACACAGATGGTCAAGCGGCGTGGGGTGCCCACGGTGGTAATGGGGCCATGGGGCAGGGCAAGCTCGGTGAGCTTACGGGTCATGATATTTTTCATCTCAGCCAGGGCGGGGATGAGAAAACCGGCCGGGATCTCTTCGGTGCCGATCTCAAATAAAAGTTCGTGAGCCATTGTCATTCTCTTGTCGGTTGGGAGGGTTATTGTCTTTCTGTTGGCCAGTGGCGAAAAGTGTCGCCTTCTGCGGGCCATTCCAGAGTTGCGAAAGTACTGTAATTTTTAGAAAAGTTCTCTACGGTAACGGAAAACCAGCTAATGTGGGGGTGGTCGGCAATCTTTTTGCTTAACCGCTTGGTCATATCCTCCACCGACAGGGAATCTCCACTGGTGTCCATTTCATCATGCCAGCTCAAGTCATGGCAGGTGATATTCTCAACCATCTCGATTAGATCTTCAATCCAGATAAAGTGGCTGAAGCGTAGGGAGACATCGGCTATGCCCCATCGGCCCAAGGATTTAGGTAGTCCCTCATTACTTTGGATGGGCGAAGGGGCCGAGATGGGCACCTGCACGGTAAGGATCAGGTCATCGACTTTGTCCAGTGAACCGTGCATTTTACAACTGTATTCGCTGATCGCCGCCATGGCCGCACCGCAGTCGCGGTGTTTAAGGAAGAAGGGGAATTCAATCTCCATGTGCGCTTCTTCGGCCTGAAGCCTATTTTTCATGGCGTCGAGGATGGAATGAAAACTCTTCAGGTTGATGTTGCCGTGAAAGCGATTGAGGATCTCGACGAACCGACTCATGTGGGTGCCCTTGAACTGATGGGGCAGGTTGACATACATGTTGACCCGAGCCACGGTTCGCTGCACAGTCTTGGCTTTGTCGAGGACGGTGATGGGGTAGGAGATGTCCTTAACGCCCACCTTCTTGATGTTGATGCGGCGGGAGTCTGGTTGGCTTTGGATGTCCTTCATGGGGGTCTCGGGGCGAATTGGTGCGGTGAAAAGGTTCTGGCTAAGGTGTTTTAGGGAGCGAGGTGACGACGAACCGCTTCTTTTAATTCGTCCAAGTTGGATGACTTAACAATGTAGTCGTCAGATGCCCAAGATGCCAGGTCCTGCTTGAATTCTTGATAGGCGGAACTAAGGATTACCGGCAGGTCAGGACGATCTTCCTTGATCCGGCGCAGGGCATCGATACCGTTCATTCCCGGCATGTTGATGTCGAGAATAACCAGATCTGGGTGAATGATTTTTAGTTTGTCCAGCGCTTCTTCTCCGGACAGTGCAGAGTGGACTTCGTAGCCCTCCTCTTCTAGTTCTTCCCGATAAAGCAGATGGATGCTCTCTTCGTCGTCAACCAGTAGTATTTTTTTCATGCGAGTCCCCTTTTCCTGCAACCTCTCGGTAAGGTTGCTGCTTGGCTTATAGCGTGACTTTCTTCAGGAATTTAGCGGCTTCCTCTGGTGGGGTGGGATTGATGTAGAATCCGGAGCCCCATTCGAAACCGGCCATGGTTGTTAGTTTCGGCATGATTTCGAAGTGCCAGTGAAAATGTTCCAGCGGCTGTGAGCGCAGTGGCGCCCCGTGGAGAACAAAATTGTATGGGACGTTGGGGATGCAGACGTTCAGGCGGCGCATGGTTTCGGAAAAGATCTCGGCCAGCGCCTTGAATTGTTCATCATTAAGGTCGACATAGGACGACGAGTGCTTGATGGGTAGAATCCACATCTCGAATGGCGAGCGCGGCGCCCAGGGGGTAATGGTGATGAAGTGGTCGTTTTTGCAGACTACGCGCAAATCTTGGGCTAGCTCTTGGCTGATGATGTCGCAAAAGATGCATCTTTCTTTATATTTGTAGTAAGAAAGGCTTCCCTCTAGTTCGGAGACGATCATTCTTGGAAGGATTGGCAACGCCACCAGTTGCGAATGGGAGTGCTCCAAGGAAGCGCCCGCTGCCCGGCCATAGTTTTTGAAGATCATCACATAGCGGAAACGGGGGTCGCGGGCCAAGTCGAGAAGGCGATCTCTATAGGCCCAGAAAACCTGAACCATCCGATCAATGGGTAATTCGGTGAATGTTTCACTGTGGCTGGGGGTGTCGATCAGCACCTCGTGCGCGCCGATGCCGTTCATCTTATCGTATAAGCCTTCGCCGGCCTTGCCCAGTTCCCCTTCAATGACTAAGGCGGGGTACTTGTTGGGAACCACTCGCAGTGACCAGCCCGGAGTGTTAGGGGCTTTGGTGGTACGACCGTAACTAAGTACCTCTGGCGGGGTGGTGTTCTCGTTGCCGGGGCAAAGTGGGCAAAAGCCACTTTTGACGTGGTTAGTCTCGACAATAAAGTCCGTGGGACGCTTGCCGCGCTCGGTGGAGATAATGATCCAGCGCCCGAGAATGGGGTCCTTACGCAGTTCCGGCATATTGTCCTCGGCCTATTTCCCTTGGGCTTTTTCGTAGTTTTCCTGCTTGGTCTTGCAGTCGATGCAGAGGGTGGTCACCGGGCGTGCTTCAAGGCGTTTGTGGGTGATTTCTTCGCCGCATTCATCGCAGAAGCCATAGGTGCCATCCTTGATTCTCTCCATGGCCGCTTTGATTTTGGCAATCAGTTTTCTTTCGCGGTCACGGATTCGCAACTCAAAGTTACGATCTGACTCCGCTGTTGCCCGGTCCGTGGGGTCGGGGTAGTTGTCGCTGCTGTCGGTCATCTCGTGGATGGTTTTTTCCGCTTCGCTGAGCAGGTTATTGGTCATGTCCTCAAGCTTCTGTTCGAAATAAGCTTGTTTTTCTTTGTCCATGATGTTCTCCCAGTGATAGTTGCCCGTTGGGGCAATAAGACAAGAGTGTCGAGATCGATTTAGCCTTCCCAATATCCCAATCGTCTTTCCGGTGTATCAAAAACCGTTGTTGAAAGCTAGAGGATATATTGAAAAAAGAGGTCTTGTTATCGTTTTTTCTTCGTTGAATAACCTTATTTCAGTGTATCTCGCAAATTTGTTATTCTTGGTGCCGTTGGTAGCTACCGCTTTTGCCGCCGCTTTTGCTGAGCAGGCGAATGTTGCTGATGATCATTGCCTTGTCCACGGCCTTGCACATGTCGTAAATGGTCAGGGCGGTGATTGATACGGCGGTGAGCGCTTCCATTTCTACCCCGGTCTTGCCGGTGATGCCCACGGTGGCGGCGATTTCTATGCTTAGGGCCGCATCGTTGAAGGTGAAATCCACCGTGGCTTTGTCAATGGCCAGGGGGTGGGCCATGGGGATTAGGTCGTCAACTTTTTTCGCGGCCATGATCCCGGCGACCCTGGCGACGCCGAGAACGTCTCCTTTGCTGATTGAGCCTTCGCGAACCATCTGGTAGCATTGTGCCGACATGGTGATTTCACCTGCTGCTGTTGCCTGGCGGGTGGTTTTTTCTTTGCTGCCGACATCAACCATGCGCGCATTGCCAGCGGCATCGAAATGGGTAAAACCTGGCTGATGGCTCATGGCGTTCGCCGCTCCCGGTAGCCCCTTAGGCCGATTTCTGGAAAAGTTTCTTGAAAAAGCCGTCGTCGTTTTTTTTGTTCTTTTTCTCGATGGCGCCAAATTCTTTGAGCAGTTCTTTCTGGCGTTTGTTCAGCTTGGTTGGGGTTTGCACCCTCACCTCGACAATCATGTCGCCGCGACCGCGAGTGCGTAAGCTTGGTACCCCTTCTTCCTTGAGGCGGAAGGTGTCGCCACCTTGGCTGCCAGCAGGTATTTTTAGTTTGGCGGTGTCATGGATAGTGGGGATGTTAATCTCGCAACCCAGCGCTGCTTGAACCATTGGTAGTTCAATGCGGCAGTGAATGTCGTTGTTGTGGCGGTTGAAGAATTCATGCGCTTCCACATGGATAATTACGTACAGGTCTCCTGCCGGGCCACCTTTGCGGCCGCCTTCGCCTTCGTTCTGGAGGCGCATCCTTGAGCCGGTATCAACTCCGGCCGGGATTTTTAAGGAAACCTTCTTGGTTTTGCGAACCAGCCCATCGCCGCCGCAGTCGGCGCAGGGGTCGGTGACGATCTGGCCCTGACCATGGCAATGGGGGCAAGTGGTGCTGAGCCGGAAAAAACCCTGGGACTGAATGACCTGACCACGGCCTTGGCAGGTGGGGCAGGTCTGTGGTTGATGCCCTGGGCGTAATCCAGATCCTTCACAGGTCCAGCAGGTGTCGCGTTTGGTTATTTCCAGTTCTTTTTCGACGCCATGCACGGCTTCCAAGAAGGAAATCTGCAAGTCGTAGCGAAGGTCGGCGCCCTGGCTTGGTCCTTGGCGTCTTGTGCCGCCGCCACCGCCCATTCCAAACAGGTCTCCAAAAACATCGCCGAAATGTGAAAAGATGTCGTTGAAATCACCGGGGCCGCTGTAGCCGGTGTTTTGCAACCCTTCAAAGCCGTACTGGTCGTAGACCTGACGTTTTTCCGTGTCGCCCAAGACTTCATAGGCTTCGGCGGCATCTTTGAATTTGTCTTCGGCTTCCTTGTTATCCGGATTGCGATCCGGATGGTATTTCATCGCCAGTTTGCGGTAAGATTTTTTTATTTCGTCGGCTGAGGCTGTACGCTCAACTGCGAGTGTTTTGTAGTAGCAGGTTTTCATGGTTTTTGTGTATGTGTCAGGCTCGGAGCTTAATTTCCGCTGGGGTTAGTTCTGGCCGCAAAAGTGCTGATGGGGCCCAAACTGTTGTGGAGAGGGTTACTTTTCGGTTTCTTCCGCGACTGTTTCTTCTTTTGCTGGTTCTTTAGTCGCCTCAGGAGCACGGAGTTCCCGGATATTGTCGAAGGATACCTCGCCGGAGGCTATCTCACGTAGGGACATGACGATTTCCTTGTTTTTACCCTTGACCAGAACAGGTTGTCCGTGGCGATGTTGTTTGACGCGGTTAATCGCCAAGTGGATCAGAGAGAAACGATTCTGATTGCCGATGCGTTGTAAACAATCTTCAACTGTTATTCGTGCCATGGTGTGGTCAGGTGCCTCCGTCGGAATTGTTTCCGATGCATATGTTAAACTGAAACTCGGAAAATATAATCGTTTTGGTCTTTTTGGCAATGTTTTTTTCTTTTGCTCACTCATGGCTATCTTGAAAAATAAAGATTTTTGTTCGAGACCAGGTCAGCGAGATCAAGAGACTCCCAAGCATGAGCAAAATTTTACTTCCGGCAGCAGCAGGAAGTGCCCTTGGCTGCCTATTTGATATCGTAGTCTCAATTTTGTTTCACCTGCCTCCGAGGATAACATTTTATTGGTAACGCAGAGGTCGGGGCAAAAGACTTTTTTTTAAGATTCCTATAAATAGGTCTGCCATCGGCTGCGACGAAAAAATTTTATTTTGGGTGGATCATTTTATTTCTCGGGGACGGTTGCCGTGGGGTGGCATAGATAATGCTTATATTATGGGGAAAGCTCTTGTTGACTGGTTGCCGGTTTTTTGTTGCCGTCGCCAGCATTCCTTGCGGTGGTCAATGTTTGTTGCTGTCTGCGGGGGGGGCAGGGCAGGTCATTAAAGCGGCATATTTTGCCGCCGGTGGGACGATAAGGTGGGCTCAGGGTGTCTGTTTTTTGTAAGTTAGCCAATAATTTGACGGAGACGATTAGTCGGTAAGATTAATTGGTGGTGAGGGGGAGTTATGAAAAAGGTTCTTTTGGCTTTGGTGTTTCTGCTCGGGGGTTGCTCCGGTGGGCTTAATTCGTCGTTGTTGGATATGAATATGAATGTTTCTTTGCCGTTTCTTGATGATGGCAGGCAGCTTGTCGTCTATCCCGACCAGCCCGCAAGGATTGATGGTGATTCCATGGTGCAAGCAAATGGCGCCGAGTGGCGAAGTGTTGAGGGTGATTATCCTCAATACCGTTTTAACCCCTGATTGTGCACGGGCAGTTGCTCGTCATGTTGAAAAGGTTAGTAGTTGCCGGGCCGAGCCCGGTAGGCAATGACCCCTAGAGGTCAAGGAGGAAGATGGTATGATCAGAAACGGTTTATTAATAATGACAGCGGTTCTTCTGGCGGGGCTATGGGGCAGCATCGGTCAGGTGTGGGCAGAGCAAAATCCTCCTGCCTATGGTAGTTACACCCATAACTATCCTCATCAGGTGCCGTCTGATTATGTGTATCGGACGCAAAGGGTTTTTGCGCCTCCGGTCAAGAAATCCCTACAGTCTTGGCTCTTTCCAGGGAAGGTGGGGGCGTCGGGGCAAGGTGTTGCTGCCGATGGTATTAGCATGCAGGCGCGGGTGAGGGATCTGGTCCGGCAGTTGTTGGCAAATCCTGCCGAGGAGATTCAAGATAATTATGTGCTGACGGTGGGAACCTTCGTCAATATGAGTAATTTGTATGCCACTTCTTCCCTGGGCCGTTTTGTTAGTGAACAGATGATTACCGAGTTGCAGAAGGCAGGTGTTGAGGTGGTTGAGGTGCGAAAAACCCCCAGTATCATGATGAGTTCAAACGATGGGGTTTTTGGTCTGTCCACCGATATGGATCAGCTTTCTGCAGTTCATAATGCTCAGGCCATGGTTGTGGGAACTTATTCGGCGGTGGGCGGCGAGGTTTTCATTAATGCCCGTTTGCTGCGGAATAGTGATAATATGGTCCTTGCCTCCGGCAGTTTGTCTTTTCCATTGGATAATATGGGGCGGGCCTTGCTTGCCGACGAGGGGATGCCGGTGAGAACCGGCAAGCCCGTGGCCATTCGCGCCTTTGCCGAAAATAGTCGTGGCAAAAAACAATAAGGAGCCTGGGTGATGCGAAATATAAACAGGATCGGCATGATGGTGCGCTTGGCGGTTCTTGCTCTTGCTCTGGTGGCGCTTTCCGGTTGTGGGGCGGTAAAGAGCGGCGGTACGGTCTCCATTAAAACCCCGGATTTTTTCGGTCTTGCCGACGATTTGGCCGTGCAGTTGAAGCTCAACAGTAAATACACCTTATCCAGTAATCGGCGTTTGTTAATGACCACGATGGTGGATATCGATGATTTCTATCGGACCTCCCGGTTTGGCCGGACTTTGACCGATGCCCTGGCTGGGCGCTTGTTTAGGAACGGTTTCGGGATCGTTGAAGTTCGGAAGGCGTCGCACTTGATGGTGAAAAAGGGCAGTGGTGAATTGATGCTTACCCGTGACACGGCCTTGATGACTGGTGAGCAAAACGTTGAGGCGGTGGTGGTGGGCACCTATTCGTTGACTCCGAATTCGGTGATTATCAGTGTGAGGATGATTGAGCCCGATACTCAGGAAGTTCTGTCGGTGGCTGATATGGAGATTCAACGCAGTAATAATATCAATCATCTGCTCTTCAGTAATGGCACCATGGGTGAGGGGCAGTTGTCTGCTTATGAACGCTAAGGTGATGGTGGGAAAGAGGGGTAACTGATGAAAATAAAAATAACGATGGTGGTGCTGCTGTTGTTGGGGGTGGTTGTCAGTGGCTGCGCCAAGAATCTACGGCCACCGGTGCAAGCGCAAAAAGGTGCGCCGGTGGTTTATATTCGTCCGCTCACCGATACCTATCGTCAAGCCAAACTTGGGGTTTTGCCGTTTCATGTTCCGGCCAGGATGAGTGAGGCGCAGGGCATTGGCGTGGCTGCTTTGTTTAAGGATGTGTTGCTGGGCAAGCGGACCTTCCCGGTGGTGCGCCAGTTGTCTTCTCCCTATGGGGATTATGCTCAGGCCGTGGAGATTGGCAAGGCCAACGACTGTGATCTGGTTATGGTCGGCACCCTTGATTATGCCCTGAGCGGCGGTGATCTGGGTGGGGCCAGGGTTGGGGTGTCGGTGCGGCTGCTTAACGTAAGAACCGGTAATACCGTTTGGTATGTTAGTCAAGGAATGGATCAGCCCATGGATTATCCTGATACCGGGATGTTTAATCGGGTTGCGGATTCCTTTTCCATGCCTGCCTATCGTAGCTCCAATGGAGCTCCTGCGGTGACCAATATGCTGACCAGGATAGCGGTGGATATGGCCGAGGTATTTGTCGGCGCCCGATATGTGACTGATCGTTAGAATAACCTTTCCTTCGTTGAGTAATTTAGCGGTGCCTCATCTCTTGAGGCGCCGTTTTTTTGTTGCGGCCTGTACAGATTGAGATCGGGTGCCTATAGTGATATTAAAGGATAGTTCTTTGTTGGGGGTTGCCCCCTCTACCCATGGAAGACTGCGGAGGGTTGCTGATGCGTATATATTCTTTGTTGACCATTGTTGGCGCAGTGTTGTTGCTGCAAGGATGCGCCTTGTCGGGAGGCCATTTGGCTGACCGGGGTGGTGATGCGCGCTTAAAAGCGCTGGGGAACGGAATTTGCCAGGATGTCGCCACCGGCCTGATGTGGCAGGTTGGGGTCAGTGCAAATGTTGTAGGTTGGGATCAGGCTGTTGGGCAGGCCAGTCAGGTTAAGCTTGGCGGCCATGATGATTGGCGGCTCCCCACCAGTGATGAGCTGTACACTCTTCATGATCTCATTGAGGGCAAGCTCACCGGTGATTGTGTGATTAAGGATAAGGGCTTGTCTTTTTGGACCGGCGAGAGTGAACGTTGGGGGCAGGTTGGGTTTTGGGAAACTTATCCCCTCTGTGGTGGGGTTGATTATAAGTATATGAAACAGAAAAGCGGGGTGGTGCGGGCAGTGCGGCCATAACGAAAGATTCTTCTGGCTAAAAAGTGGGTTAAGGGTTGTTGGTCGTTGTGGTTTTTGCGGCTGGCCGCCCTTTTTTGGTTTTGTGTGGGCGGCGTGGGATTTGGGGGGCAGTTGTCCTTGGTGTTCCGGCCTTGATCGATTATCTTTGCGCCAGTTGGTTGACTGGCTTGGTGTAAATAAAAAACCTCTGGTGGCTTGATGTCCGTTTCCGTCATTATTCCTACCCATAACCGCGCAGGACAGGTGGTCAAGGCTGTTGATTCGGTGTTGGCGCAGACGGTGGTGGTGGATGAAGTGCTCGTTGTTGACGATGGCTCTGTTGATAACACTGCCGCTGTCCTGGCCCCTTATGGGGAGCAGATTCGGGTGTTGCGCCAGGAAAATCGTGGAGTTAGTAGCGCCAGAAATCTTGGCATTAAAGATGCCAAGGGGGAGTGGTTGGCTCTGCTTGATTCTGACGACCATTGGCTGCCTGAAAAACTTGCTCGCCAACTTGCCTTTCATGCCGCTAACCCGGACATCTTGATCAGTCAGACCGACGAGCATTGGCTGCGTAATGACCGTTTGGTTAAGAAGGCTAAACGGTTTCGTCACAAGGAGGAGGGGTGGATCTTTGTGCCGTCACTGCTGATGTGTCATGTCAGTCCGTCGGCGGTGTTGATTCATCGGTCTGTTCTTGCTGAGGTAGGGTTCTTTGATGAAGATTTGCCGGCCTGTGAAGATTATGATCTCTGGCTGCGGATAGCGCGCCAATACGCGGTGGGGTTGGTGGATGAGCCGTTGATCGTTAAGACTGGTGGTCATGATGATCAGCTATCCCGGCGCTATTGGGGGATGGATCGTTTTCGGATCTTGGCCATGGAGAAACATCTTGATGATCATCCGGGGCGGGCTGCAGTACTGGCTGAACTGGAGAAAAAATGCGGGGTGGTGGCCATGGGCGCCAAAAAGCGCGGCAAGGAGCATCTGTATGGCGAGTATAAACAAAAACAGCGTCAGTATCGGCAAATGCTTGACCGGTACTGACGCTGTTGGCGCCCCCGCGTTTGTAAACGTCAGGGCTGAATGCGGGGTGAGAACTTATTTCTCAAAGGGGTTTTTGAGAAGCATGGTCTCTTCACGACCAGGTCCCACCGATAAAATCATCGCCGGGGTCTCGGTGATCTCCTCAATGCGTTTTACATAGTCGCGAGCCTTGCTCGGCAGGTCGTCAAGGCATTTGGCGTCGCGAATTTCTTCCGACCAGCCGGAGATTTCTTCATAGATCGGTTTCAGTCGCTCAGCGCGCCGGATGTTGCTGGGCATGGCGGTGAGTTGTTCGCCGCCCTCTTCGTAAGCGGTGCCGATTTTCAAGGTCTTCTGGCCGCTTAAGACATCCAGCTTGGTGATGGCAAAGCCGGTTACGCCGTTCAGGCGCACAGCCTCGTTGGCCACCACTGCATCCAGCCAGCCGCAGCGTCGTTTACGACCGGTGGTGGCGCCGAACTCGCCGCCTTTCTTCTGTAATTCTTTGCCGGTGGCGTCGAAGAGCTCGGAGGGGAAGGGGCCTTCGCCAACCCTGGTGGTGTAGGCCTTAAGGATACCCACCACCGCGTCGATATGGGAGGGGCCGAAGCCGCTGCCGATGCAGGCGTTGCCCGCCACCGTGTTGGAGGAGGTGACAAAGGGGTAGGTGCCGTGATCCACGTCTAATTGGGTGCCTTGAGCGCCCTCGAAAAGGATGTGCTGGCCGCTTTTCCTGGCCTTGTCCAACTCCACTGAAACATTGCCGATGTAGGGGGCGAGAACTTCTAAGTACTTCTGGAATTCGCCATAGGTTTCGTCAAAGGAAACCGGAGCAACCCCAAACTTTTTCGTGAAGAGGTAGTTTTTTTCATCGATATTCTCTTTCAGTTTGTCGCGAAAGAGCCCGTCGTCCAGCAGGTCGCCAAGTTTGATGCCGCTGCGTAAGATCTTGTCGCCGTAGCAGGGGCCGATGCCGCGACCGGTGGTGCCGATCTTTTTACCGTCCTTGAGGGCCGCTTCGCTACAGCCGTCTTGGACTCGGTGGTAGGGCATGATCAGGTGAGCGTTGGCGCTGAGCATCAACCGCTCAGGGGAAACGGGGAGGCCACTTTCGCGCAGTTCCTCCATCTCGTCGATTAGCACGCCCGGATCAAGTACCACCCCGTTGCCGATAAAACATTTCTTATTTTCGTAAAGAATGCCGGAAGGGATGAGGTGGAAGATGAACTGCTTGCCGTCAACCACTAAGGTATGACCAGCGTTGTTGCCACCTTGAAAACGAACGACGTTGTCGGCGTATTGAGTGAGAAGGTCAACGATCTTGCCCTTGCCTTCGTCGCCCCACTGGGTGCCGATGATTACCACATTGGCCATTTGCTTATCTCCTGAGTAAGGTACGGTGAAAAATGTATAGCCACGGTTTCCCAGCTATTTAAGGTCTGGGGCCTGTGGATGTTGTCTCTGCTGGTTAATCTGTTACCGTCACCCCATGCGGGTTAGCGGCAGCATGTTTTTTTGCGGTGTCTCCATGGACACAACATTGACACAACGCAAAACAGAGCAACAATAGCCAATGGTCTGCAAAAAGTCAAACGGTCAAGCGCCTTGACACCATATAGTAAATGCCGTAAATTTTCCGCAAACAATGTTGCGACTGATCTGTCGACCTGTGTGGCGAGTCAGCCAAATTTATCTTGTCTATTTTTTAGGGAATTCCGTATGTTTGGGATAGGTCTGCCGGAGTTGTTGCTCATCATGGGGTTGGGATTGGTTGTGCTTGGACCCGACAAACTGCCCGATCTTGCCAAGCAGTTGGCCAAGGGGATGGTGGAGTTAAAGAGAACCGCCAATTCCCTAAAACAAAGTTTGCAAGAAGAATTAGAAGACGAGAACGGCAACCTGCCAGTTGTTGACGATTTGCGTGAAAACGCTGGTCAGCCTTGGTACGGGTTGGATGGTAAGGGGGCGCCACCTTCCGATAAGTTGCCCGATGGCTTTGACGAGTTTGGCGTTATCAATACCTCTTCGCCCGGTGAAGATTTCGTTGGGGTTAATGATCCCGCAGATGCTATCCCTGCTGCCGAAGGTGAAGTCGGGTCTGAAGAAAATGGTGCGGCTGAGCAGGTGAAGGTTACGGAACCCGTGTCTGAGCCTATCTCTCCGGCCGTGGCCGAATCTGTCACGGTGGAAACGGTGAACAAACCGGAAGAGCCAGCCGCGTAATGGATTTGCTTTCCGGTCACCTCGGTACCCATCTCAAGGAATTGCGGCAGCGTTTGATCGTTTCCTTTGCGGTGGTCATGGTCTTCAGTGGCATTGCCTATTATTTTTCTGAGCCCATCGCTCGTTACTTCATGGCGCCTTTGTTCTCGGCCCATCCGGCCCTCACCAAGCTTGTTTATACCAATCTCACCGAGGCGTTTGTTACCTATATTAAGGTCGCGCTGTTGGTGGGGGTGATCTGTAGTTTCCCGGTCTTGGTGTACGAAACCTGGATGTTTGTGGCCCCAGGTCTGCATGGCCCTGAAAAATGGTTGGCTGGGAAGGTGGTTTTTTGGGGAACCGGGCTGTTTGTCGGCGGTATTCTTTTTTCTTATTTTGCGGTGCTGCCCCGGATGCTCCATTTCTTGATGAGTTTCGCCGGGCCTGGTCTCAAGCCGATGCCCAAGCTTGATGGTTACCTGACCTTTGTCGCCCGCCTCGCCCTTTCCTTCGGTCTTGCCTTTGAGATTCCCTTCCTGATGGTGGCTGCGGCCAAGGTTGGCCTGGTTAGTCGCAGCTATTTTGTTGAGAATCGTAAATTTGCTTATCTGGGTATTCTGATTTTTTCTTTTTTGCTCACCGTTGGCGATCCTTTCGCCACTGTTCTTCTTACTGCTCCGCTCATTGGCCTCTACGAATCTGGAGTGTTGGTCATGCGTCTTTTTCTGCGCGACTCGTGATTGTTTTGATCCCTGACTTTTCCCCTTTAATTTAGTACTGGATCTTTATTTTGTTATCCTGAGGTGTCGGGGTAGAAAATAGTGAGTTCTTGACTCATGTCTGGGGTAGCTGCTACTGTGGGTTGGGTGTGGCCGTAACGGTTGTTTTTTATGTAATATGGTTACGGAAGTGGGGCGGCAAGATGCCCGTAAAAGCTAAGGGTCTGTTAAAAAAGAACATGGCCTCTTTCATCTTTAGCCATGTTCTTTTTTGACAGACCCTAAGGAGGACGGAAGTGAAAAAATGGAAATGTAGGGTTTGTGGCTATATTCATGCCGGTAACGAGCCACCGGCAAAATGTCCCGTCTGTAATGCTGATGCCAGTGAGTTTTTTGAGGTTGGCCCCGAGGGGGAAGAATTGGCCTCCATGGTGGCTGGATCTTCATCGTCCACCGGGCAAGGCTCGTTGCTTGCCAAGGGCTACGAGATGCTGACCGACCATATCTATAAGAATCATCTCCATCCCATTTCGGTGCATTTCCCCAACGGGGTGTTGCCGGCAGCGGTGATCTTTGTTGGGCTGGCCATATTCTTTGGTCACCCCGGTTTGCAAGAGGCCGCCTACTACAACTTGATCTTTGTGGTTCTTACCCTGCCGGTGGTTCTCTTCTCCGGATATGTCTCTTGGCACAAGCGGTATAAGGGGGCGATGACGCAAATATTCGTGACCAAAATTGTTTGTGCCGTTGTCTGCACGGTGGCGGCAGTGGTGGTGGTGGCTTGGCGGTATAATGATCCGACGATTATGGATGTTCCTTCGTCATCACGTTGGTTATTTCTGCTGGTGAATGTGGTTATGCTTGCCACCGCTGGGCTTGCTGGCCATTTGGGTGGCAAACTGGTGTTTGATACCCGGTTGTAGGGAGGGGCGGAGAGCTAATCCAGGCTGTTTTGGCTGTTTTTTAGGCTATCTTGAAAAATGCTCACATGTCCTTGGATATGTGAGCATTTTTTATTTGACCCGCGTCTTTAGCCGAACCTCGGTTGGCGGGGTGAGGATGTGGCACAGGTAGGAACTTGCAACCAGTAAATACGTCGTCTTTGGTCACAATTTTTGGAGTTGCACAGCGTAATTTACTAGAAATTATCGATGCCGAATCACTCCTGTCCACCTGCTTCCGGCCTGATTCCTGCCAAGGAAAAATTGCCCGCCAAGAATGCCTCGGCAATCCGCTCCACCATCTCGTCATCGGCCATCACTGCGTCCAGTAACCTCGTAAAACCCAATAACTGGCCCAAGACAACGAGTTTTTCCTCGATTACCTCTTGGGGCACCCCATGCAGGTTGGCGTTGACCAGATCGTCACGGGCATCGGTGAAAAAATCGTGGGCTTCAAGGATTCTGGCAATGCAGTTGGCTCGGCGTTGGCGGCGCTCCGGGGTGGTGCCGCCGCCCTTGAAGCGGAACTTGACGTAGTTCTGGTAAGGGTCGAAGCCGCAGACCGCGTCCACCATGGTGAAATGGAAATCCATGCGGGCGTTGAGATTCAAGTAGTCGCGGCTGACGATGAGATAGTTGGGCATCCCCACTGGCCGGGCAGAACGATGGTCGGTGAGATAGTTGGACATCACGCCGTTGATGCTGCCGCCGGACGCTGGCCCCCAGTTCAACCCAGGTGTGGCAACCCCGCGCCATAGCGCCTTGAACGGTGGTGCCACCACCTCCTCCGGTGATACCCGTCGTTTATGTTTGCGCTTAGGTATCAGCCCCCCGCCCAAATCGATGATGCTGACCATGAACGGCACCTCTGACTGTAGGTGGACGACAACCCCGGAGGTATCCTCAAGGGTTGCGTCGTTGGCGTTGAACATCGAGAGCACTGCTTTTTCATGGATATAGCGGACGATATCATGGAGGGAACGGCATTCGGCAATGGAGAAGGTGGGGCCGTAGGCATCGGTGAGATTCAGTTGCACCATTAATTGCCGCAACTGGTTGATCTCTGGGGACTCCTCGCTCTGTGCGGTTACCGTCACCGGTGGCGCGAGCTTACGGTCAGCGGCAATGACTTCGGCTTCGGCAATGGCCTGGGTATCCGCCTTCGTTACTAATCCGCCCCGGCTCTCCACGGTTAGCCATTGACCATTGCTGAGCTCTGCTGTTGCCCGGCGCAGGCCGGTGAGCATTGGTAGCCCGTATTCGCGGGCCACACAGGAGAGATGATCCGCCGGGTTGCCAAGATCCACCAGTACCCCGCCCACCTTGTCAAGAACATTGACCGCATCCACCATGCTCTGATGCAAAACCAGAATAACGGGTCCCTCAGGCAGGTTTTGGAGATCTTGACGGTTACGGATAATCATCGCTTGGCCGGTGGCCCGCCCCGGAGAGGTCTCCACCCCGTCAGCCAGGAGAACCTGGGCGGGATCAACTCGTTGCCCAGGGCCTGCCTTGGAGCGACGGGCCAGCAGCAATGGCCGGGCCTGAAGGATCACCGGCTCTCCCTGGCCATTGATGGCCCACTCCACATCCTGCGGACAACCACCATCCCGCTCAATGAACAGGCTCCAGACGACCAGGAGTTCAAGCTGGGCGGTGGTGAGTGATGGCAACTGTTGTTCTTCTTGGGGAACCAACTCCTCGCCCACCCCGCCTTGGGGAAGGCAAACCTGCCGGGTTTCCTTGCTGGCGATGCTGGTGGCTGAATCCACCAGCTTGCCGGTACGGGTTACGGTAAAGATATCGCTCACCGCTGCCCCGCTCACCGCTGCATCCCCCATCCCCAACACGCCGGTGACCAGCATCCGATCCGTTTCCGGCTGATTGGGATCACGGGTAAAGAGAATCCCGGCGGCGCGAGCTGGAACCATCTCCAGACAGAGCACCGCCATCTCAAAGGCCAGAGGTTCAAGGCCGCTGTTCACCCGGTAGGCAATACTGCGGGTGTTAAAGGCGCTGGCCACCACCTCTTTAAAAGCAGTGGCCAGTGCCACTGGTTCGGTGACATTTAAAACCGTGGCGAACTGACCGGCAAAGGAATGCCGGCGACCATCTTCGCTGATCCCGCTGCTCCGCACCGCCAGCCCCCGTCCGGCGCTGAAAAAGGGACGGCTGGCCGAGGCCAAAATTCTCGCCAAGGCGGGAGGCAAGGGCGCGGCCATGATTGCAGCATGGATTTCATCGATAACTGCATCTGGAATTTCCTTGCTGCCGGTGCGCAGATAGCGCTGCAATCGACCCACCAAGCGAAAGGAAAGATCCCCCTGCTCCAGAAATAGACGGCAGGCATGCACTGGCACCACAAAGCCATCGGGCACCCGGCATACACCGGCGCGGCGGAGCTTGCCCAGGGCTGCGGCCTTGCCCCCCACGGCGGCAGGATTATCAGCTTTGTCAAGGGTGATGCAGAGAGGGAGATGCTCAATGGTGGGCAAGGTGGCGGTAAGGGCGTTGATCTTTTCTTGCAAGCGATGATGACGTAAGAGCAGCCCGTGGGAACGACCGTTATCGAGATGGATCAGCTTCTCCACCATCTCGCCGGTGACCTCCAGGAGTTCTTCTGTCCGCTGGGTGAGTTTCAGGTCGGCCTGGGGGGCGGCGCGCAAGCGCATTCCCAGTTCGGTGATCAATTCCACGGCCCGGTTGTTACTGTCCAGCAGGGAGCGGAAGGTGTGGTAACGTCCCTTGAGGATCTCCAGATAGCGGGTCGCCTGCTCCTGCTTCTTCTCACGTCTGGTCTGGAGGATATGTTTAAACCAGTTGCGCATGGTCTCTACCCTTGGTTGTCGGCAGGAAAGGGTTGCCTGGTTCTCTCAAGAAATTCGGCAAAATAGCTCTCAGCGGCTTGCTCATCAACCATCCGCACATCCAGCTGGCGGGTGAAGCCGACCAATTCACCCAACCGGGTGAGAATGGCGGTCATGTGATCTTGGTCGAGCATCTTGACCTTGCCGACAATCAGGTCTCCCTGCTGTTCAACCTTAAAATAGAGACTGTTAAGGATGGAGGCGATCAAGGCGGCGCGACGAATTTTCTTTTCCTTGTCGGCAAAGCCGCCGACAAAACGAAAATAGATGTAGTTATCGTCAGGGTCGGCGGAGAGATAGGAGTCGATGACATTAAAATGATAGCCCAGGCGAAGGCTGAGGTTGCAGTAATTTTCCGCGATAATCGCCAAATTGTCGCCGGAATAGGCGGGGGCGTTGGTGAGAGCCGACAGGGGGCGGCTCATGTTGCTAAGCAGATCCCGGAGACCGAAGGGGGCTGGTTCTCGATCCCAGACCCCTTCCCCCAGCATGCCCTCCAGCAGGGCATTAAAAGGGCGACTTTGCACCTGCTGGCGTGGAATCTCCCCCTCGGGGGCAAGATCAGCGCCAAGGCCGCCGCCCAGATCGATAAGCCGAATCCTGATCGGCAAGGGTAGTTGCAAATCGCGACTACTGGTCCCGGCAGCAATCTTCTCGGAGGAATGGAGCAGGATTAGACTCTCCACTGCTTTTTCATGGGAGAAGCGAATAATGTCGTGGAGGGTATGGCAATTCACGGCCTGAAAGGTTGTGGCGGTGGGATCGGTGAGATTGATCGGCGCCGTCCAGCGCAACATCCGCCGTAAGGTTCGCACCTCCGGGGTGGAGAGATACGGTTCATCCTGGGCCGACGCCTGCAAGGCCACCAGCCCCTTGATGAAACCGGCATAAACGCGTTTCTCCTCGGCGTCGACGGTGACATTCCCCCCTTCGTTCAAGATCTCGGTGGCGTTGCCGGTGCCGAACAGGGCCGGAGTCCGGTACTCTCTGGCAATGGCAGCTAGGTGGCCGGTGGCGCTACCAACATCGGTGATAATTGCTGCCGCCTTGCGGACAACCCCACTCAGCTGCGGACTGGCATAACGACAGACCGCCACCCCGCCCACCGGAAAATCCGCCGGGTCGCCATCCGCTTCCACATGCACCACCGGTCCAGAGCCAATCCCCAGTTGCGCCACCTGACCAGTCCCCTGCATGAGCAAGACGGCTTGCCGCAACTCGGCGGCAACCCTGCCCGGTTGTGGTGGGGGCCGGGGCGGCAAATTTAACCGCCTACTCTGTAGAATAACTAACCGCCCGTTATCGTCACGGCCCCACTCGATATCCTGGGGTCGATCAAAGGCCTTTTCCAGCAACATCCCGGCTTCGGCCAACGGGGTAAAGAACCCCCGTTCCAGCGTGGCCGAGCCCCGGCGCAAACCGTCCTCGCCAATTTGCAACGGGTCGTCGCCGGTCTGGCCGCAGAGCGTACTGCGCACCGGCGCGAATGGGTGTTGGCGAGAGAGGTGATAGCGGTCACCATCTGTACGGCCTGAAACCAGTTCTGCGCCTGCGCCAATGGTGGCGGTTATGGTCAGTAGTTCTCGGTCCTGAGCCGCAGTGGTATCAAGGGTATAGATAACCCCGGCTTGGCGAACGGGGATATACTCCTGAACGGCCACTGCCATGGGCACCGCCCGCACCTGCACCTCGTCACCAAGATAATCCAGGACTTGGGCGGTGAAACGGGCCGCCAGCACTTGCTGATAGGCCGCCAGGAGGTTTTTCAGTTTCGGCTGCACCGGCAGCAGAGAAAGAAACTGGCCGGCAAAACTGCGGCTACCATCTTCGCCCACCCCACTGCTGCGCACCGAAAGCTGTTTTCTGGAACCGATCTTCGCAACCAATACCGCCAGCTGCTCCCGCACGGTTTCCTGAAGAGATGTCGGCATCACCGCCGCCTTGAACATTTCGCTAATCCGCGCCGCCCGTTCAGTATTATCCGTTACTGCCTTGGCCATCTCTTCGATCTGGACAAAGAGATCGTTTTCCTCCATAAACAGATTATAGGCCGCGCCGGTGATGGCAAAACCATCAGGGGTCGGTAAGTGGAGATAGTTGCGAATTTCGCCGAGATTGGCATTCTTGGCCCCCACCAGATGGTCGAGATCGCGATTGAGCAAATAGTAGGGGAGGGCCAGGTGGTCGGCATAAGGGCCAGGGCCGGAGGAAACCAGATCTTGGAGGTGGTTATGGATCGCCTCAAAGCGATCATAAAGCGGCAAAAAACGGTTGTCAGACAGATCATTGAGGCTGTAAACGACCTCGCGTACCAGTTTGCCAAGTTCAGCCACCGCACTGCGTAAGAAGGCCTGATCAAAAACATATTCGCCGCCCAAGGCGCTTTCCATCTCGGCAATTTTTTCAATCACCGCGTTGTTGCACTCAAGTATCCGGCGGAATTTCTTAAATGGGATGGAAAATTGGCTAGCAGCAGGAGGCTCCATCCGGTTACTCCTCGTTAGCCAACAGCGGCAGGTGAATCTGAAAGGTTGTGCCCTGTTCCGGATTGCTGGTCAGGGTTATATCGCCCTGATGGTCACGGATAATGGCATAACTCACCGACAACCCCAGGCCGGTGCCGTCATTCTTGGTGGTAAAAAATGGGTCGAAGATCTGGGCCTGACTGGCCGCCGGGATCCCGGAGCCGGTATCGCTGATGGTCAGCAACGCCTGTTGGTTTTCAAAATCATGAGTTGCCGTCAAACGCAACATTCCCCCCGGTTGCATGGCCTGAATACCGTTCAAAATGATATTAACCAGCACCTGCTGGAGTTGGTTGGGGTTGCCCATCACCACCAATTGCTCTTCAGGGAAAGAGGCCTCGGTCTTGATCTGGCCGATGCGCAACTGATTTTTAAGCAGCACCATGGAGGCGGAGAGCAACCTGAGTAGATCCACTTTGTCCCAGGCGGTGGGCTTCCGAGTGCGTGAAAAATCAAGGAGATGTCGCACCACTTCCCGAGCTCGATCCGCCTGCACCAGGACATCACGAACCATCTCCATGCGCTCGGAGCACTCAAGGTTGGGCAGATCCTCAAGCAACACCTCGGCGGTAAGGGAGATGTTGTTGAGGGGATTATTGATTTCGTGGGCGATACCGGCGGTCACCTTGCCGATGGCGGCAAGTTTGGTGGACTGAATCAACTGGTTCTGCTTGGCTTCCAAGGCAGAAAGCATCTTGTTAAGGGATTCCACCAACTCCATGCCTTCGATGGAGCTACGGATAGCCCGCCCCATGGGAATGGTGGACATCTCACCAAGCATGATCCGGCGGGTGGCCTGGCGGATGGCTTGCAGAGGTTGCACAATCCAGCGCACCAGAAAGATACAGAGTAACGCCCCGAACATCAAGGCTGTGCCCAGGATGCCGAGAACCATCTCTCGATATTGCCGTGCCTCTTTCTCCACCCCTCGCCGGGCCCGAGTATCCAATTCAAAAACAACTTGGGTCAACTCATGCCCTAGTCGGCGCAACTTCGCTTTCAGGACGGCCTCGTTTGCCGCCGGCAAATCCGGCTCTCCCAACTTCTTAAGAATCCGCCCATAATCATCTAGCTCGACATTACGGGTTAAGGCAACCTGCTCGTCGGAGTCAAAAAAGGCTTCCATGGGTTTATTGATGGTCTCGCGCACATCTTCAAGGTACTTGAGAGCGCTCTCCCGGTCGGCGCGGTTACCATAGAGAAGGAAATTCTTTTCATGGCGGCGCGTTTCCAGAATCTTTTGGTTCAACTCGTAAAAAGATTCGATGACCTGGATCTTGCTCTCCACCCGTGAGGTGGAAAAAAGGGCGGCGAGGGCGGCTAGGCTACCAAGGAAATACAGAGCCAAGAGGCTAATGATAATCTTGCCACGAATGGATCGAGGATTAAGAAATCCTAAATCAACCAACGGTCGCGACTGCTCCGGGGGGGCTTGCCCTGCCTCATTCAAGGATTGCTCCGGCATGCTTCCACTCCTATTCTGCGCTTGGAACGACTGCTTGCTGCCGCAATTCGTCCAGAGCCCGGTTGATAACCTGTTTCAGTTCGTCAAGGCGAAAGGGTTTGGCGATAAAGGCAAAGACCCCCTTGGCAAAGGCTTCGTTTTCCGTTTCCGAATGGGCGTAGCCGGTGATGATAATTACCTGTGCGGCCGGATTGATGGTCTTGGCCCGGCTTAAGACCTCAATGCCGTCAATGTCTTCCATCTTCAGGTCGGTGACCACGATATCAAAAGGTTGCGCGGCCATGGCCTCAAGGGCTACCGCCGGGCTGGTGTGAGATTCCACCACAAAGCCCATCTTGCCGAAAACCTGCTGTAAGCGCTTGCCGACGATGGCCTCATCGTCAACCACCAGTAGTCGCCAAATTCTGTCGTTGCCCGTTGCCTCTGTCATCTTCGTTTCTCCCACAAAAAAATTACCTAATACCTACATCCCAAGGTGTCTTAAAAGAAAGTACCTCTCAAGCTTGGAACGAAAAACTTTCGATTGGCCCCGTATTTCTAATTATTCAGTAGCGCTGCAGGTAAGCATGCAAAGTGTGATTCCAAATGCCGTGCTGCTGGATAGTTACAAATTAACGATCCCGTAATCCCCAGAGAGAAAGGCTTCCACATACTGGTCAACTATCGCATCGTTGTCGAGGCAGACATCAAGCTGGCGAGTAAAACCCACCAAGCGCCCCATGATATCGAGGGTTCTTTCCATTTCACTTTGCACCATGTTGCCAGCCCTGGCAATAACCAGATCGCCGCGAGTGGAAACATTGAACTCAAAAGCATCGAGTATGGCGGCGATCATCCGCGAACGACGGGAGCGTTTGGTCATGTCGGTGGCGCCGCCCAAGAAGCGGAAGTAGATGTGATTATCCCGTTCCCGCTCACTGCAATGGGCATCAATGATATTGAAATGATAGCCGAAGCGGAAGCAGAGGTTGACATACTCCTTGCTGATAATCGCAATATTATGACCGGAATACTGGCCACTAAGGGCATCTGAAGGGGCATTGAGCATACTGCTCATCAGATCCTTCATCCCCACCGGCATGGTTTTTCGATGCCAGACCTCGGGGAAGAGCATTCCTTGTAAAATAGCCCGAAAGGGAAGCGAGGTGATAGCGGTAAAAGGAACTTGGTCAACAGGCGCATCCGGGGCAATGCCGTCGTCAAGATCAATGACCATAATCCCGGCCGGAATGGGTAGGTCAAGGTGACGGGCGAGATGATGCTTGCGCAAACTCTTTTCGTCGCGACCCACATCAACCAGTTGCGCAACCGCCATTTCATGACTGAAGCGGAGGATATCATGATAGGTTTTACACCCTGCCGGGGTGAAGTCCTGCATCAGTGGATCAACTAGATAGAGTCGGGAAACTGCCTGCAACAACCGCCGCAACAACCTGAACTCATAACTCACCGCCAGGTTCATGCTGTTGGTGGCCTGATAGGTAAGGAGCTCCGTCACTCGACCGTGATAAATACGCCTATCCTCTGCGTCAACGGTAATCACTTCACCCGGCGTCAACTTGCTCAAAATGTTATCGACCCCGACCAGACAGGGAACTCGCAGCTCCCGACAGAGGGTGGCCATATGACTTACCGGGGTGCCGACTTCGGTAACAATGGCCACCGCCCGGTGCATTACGGTAATGAACCGTGACGAATCTCGCCGACTGACCAAGACCCCGCCATCGGGGAAGTTTTCCAGATCAGTAGGGCTATTGATCACCACCACTGGCCCGGAACCAATCCCTTGCTGAGCCACTCGCCCGCTGTCGTCACTTAAGACCTGATATTGATCAAGAAGCTTGGGCAAGCCCCGCTGTTCGCCGGACGGCTCCGAGAGCAGCAAGGAACGACACTGCAAGATAAAAAGAGTGCCATCCGCTGCCACCGCCCACTCTATATCTTGAGGGCGTTTATAGTAGTTTTCAAGATGAACTGCCTGCCGGGTCAACTCCTGTAACTGTTGTTGCTCAAGGCAGGGCTTTGAACGCAATGCACTGGGCACCGACTTTTCCACCAACCCCGCAGAGTCAGCAAGATAGATACCATTGGCCTTGTCGGCAACGCTTTGCTCCACCACCTCCCAAGGCGCCTGCTTGGCAACGATAAAGGTGTCGGTGGGGGTGGATCCTTCCACCACCGCTTCCCCCTGCCCCCAAGCGCCAACGATAACCAAATGATCAGACGCCGGGGCGTCTGGTTCAACGGTGTAGACAACCCCGGCGGCGCGTGAGTCAATCATCCGCTGACAACCGGCGGCAATGGACATCTGCCCATCCTCCGGGAACATCTGCCGCCGATAGCGAATGGCCTTGGCCCCGAAGAGACTGGCAGCCACCTTGCGATAAGCGTCAAAAACAGCATCAGCAACCGCCGCCACATTCAGTTCGGTGTGGAATTGACCGGCAAAGGAAAAATCCATATCCTCTTCCTGGGCGCTGCTGCGAACAGCGAGGAAAAAAGGCTCATCGTCACCATCCCCACCCATCTCCGCAATGGTCGCGGTCAGACCGTCAAGGAGACCGGGAGGTGGTTCGGCAGCAAGCACCCCTCTTTCTAAGCGCTGCCGAAGGGCATCAAGGTCTGCCGCCGCCACCGTGGGGTCGGCCATCATCAACTCAAAACGATCTAGATCCTCGCGTAGATTGTTGGCATCGATCAACTCGTGATAGGCACAGGTGGTGATCACAAACCCATCCGCCACCAAAATTTGCGGATCATGAGCCATCTCAGCCAAATGGGCGTTCTTGCCGCCGACAATGGCCCAATCGATGGTGGTTACCTTGTCCAGGGCAATGAGCTGAGGGCCATGCCGATCTTCCCGGCGGGCAATGATCGCTTGTAAACGTGAGGTGAGTTTCTGGAAAACAGGATCAAGCTCTTGATACTTATTGCCGGTGAGAATGTTTAGGGCCGCAAGGGATTCAGCAACGGTTTCGGTGAGGGTTTCGGTACTGCGGATAATATATTGTTGATCAAAGATATAATCGCCGCTGAGCTTTTCGCCCAGGTCAGCGATAATGGTGAGGGCGCGATTATTAACCTGCAGCACCCGGCGGAACCGTTTGAAAATGAGTTCCGCCGGGGAACAGGTCGAAGCGTCAGCCGCAGATTGCAGCCAAGGTAAATTTAATAATTCTTTCAGACGGTTGAGCAAAAGAGATATCCTCCCGAAGTTTCTGTTTAACTATGAAACGAGTATAACAGGATCGGAAGGATATGTCCTCTGCTGCGGTGACAAAAATAACTGCTCCTTAATGGCTGCCGCCACCCTTGAAAACCGCACCCACTGCAAAACCAGCAACCATGGCGATAACTACTGCCACGAAACCATACAGGGCGGAATTGTTGAAGGCCATCCCGGACAACTGTTTAACGATTCCGGCTTGAGCAACCGTAAAGGGAGCGCTGCTCTTGTCAACTACCTTGCCATCACGCACCGCCAGAACATCAACGGTGTACGTTGCCGGCGGGGCCTGAAAAGGCCAGTCTACCGTGAGGGAGTAGGTGTTGTCTGTTGCACCTTGCTTACGGACGATGGAGCCCTCCTTAGAGAGGTAGAGCTCTTCCGTCTTCTTAAACTTCAGGAATTCTTCAAACCATTTAGCCTCTACTTCCGTGCCGTCGGAACGTTCCATTTCCACTCCGGCCCGGATGGCGTCATAGCCGATCATGTTCGCGGTGCGACCGTCGGCGTTCAGCAGGGTGTCAATGGAGCCGGTGCTGTAAAGCATGTAGATATTGGGCACATTCTTGAATTCCATCCCGCCCATCTTCATCCAGAACAAGCCGCTGGCCTTGCCCTTGTACTTCAAATGTACGTCAGTGGTTTCTGAACTAACTTTGACGATAAGGTCATCACCGGGGGCACTGACACCAGTAATGGTAAGGGTGGCGCCATTGTACATAAGATTGATAGGAATATCGTTGGGGGCAACCTTGCAGGAAAGTGCCTGCGCCTGGGCAGCAGGCAGCGCCATGACGACAAAAAGAATTCCAGCCAGGAAAGAAAAAAGGCCGTTCGTTGAAATTTTAGTACCTACCATGATCAGTGTCCTCCAGCATATGCGAGCAGGAGCGTCGGTTCCATGACCAGCTCCAGAATAATTTTTACGGTTACCGCTAAAACAAGGATGGAAAGAAGTATCTTTAATTGTTCGCCTTGCAGTTTACGGCCAAGGATGGTGCCGATCTGGGCGCCAAAAACCGACCCAACCAATAGCAGCAGGGCCAGAAGAAAATCAACGGTATGGTTACTGTACGCCTGGAGGAAAGTAACCTCGGTACAGGTGAACATGATTTGGAAAAGGCTGGTGCCAACCACAACATGCATGGGCATCCGGAGCATGTAGATCATCACCGGTACCATCAGGAAACCACCGCCAACGCCCATGATCGCCGCCAAAACACCAACAAAGGTGCCGAGAGCAACGGGCAAGATAGCGGAATGGGTAACCCCTGATTTTTCAAAAACAGTCTGCATGGGCAACTTGCTCAATAAACCGCCGGACTTCTTGACTGGAGCTGCTTCCGGAGCGCCACCAGCGGTAGCCTTGTTCTTGCGCATGGCGTTGAGGCTTTCCACAAACATGAAAGCTCCTACTAGTCCCAGCATGACCACATAGGTCATCTTAATCAGGAAATCCGCGCCACCTGTGGCCCGGAGGATCTTGATAACTTGGACACCACCGGCGCCACCCATGAAACCACCAACCAGTAGATACAGACCCATCTTGAAATCGACATTGCCAAGCCGCCAATGGGCCAAGGTGCCGGATGCGGACGCAGCGACAATCTGGTTGGCATCAGTGGCGGCAGCGATGGTCGGCGGAATGCCGATCATCATCAGTAGTGGCGTCATCAAGAAGCCGCCACCAACTCCAAACAGGCCGGAAAGCAGCCCCACGAAGAGCCCCAGCCCCATGACCACCATATAATTTACGCTGGTCAGGGCGATTGGTAAATACATGAACATTGTTTCTTCCTCCATAAAAAAAAATTAAAATAAGTGTTTAAACCATCTCTGCCGTCCCATTTTCCTGGGAAGACAGTTGTTGTACAACCCGATCAAACATCGTGCTGTCCCATGGTTCGGTTACCAGCACCCAGAAAGCACGAGGATACCAGTGCGCATCATTGAGCAACTTGCTTCGCAAACCTTCCAGCCAACGAGTCTTACTTTGCATGGCTTTTTTCGAACGAGCGCCAGCAATCAAACAAAAGATGCGGTGAGCCCTGAAAAAATCAAGCAACTCCTCATCGGCAGCGTCAAGCAAGGTATGCCAGCAAACTCGCAACCCCTCTGCTTGCCCCAGCCAAGCAGCAAGCAAGATCGGATCTTGAAAACGATCTCCGACGTCCTTAACGTTCGATCCAGCCGGGACAGCTCCCCTGTCGCGACCAAGGATCAAGGCATGAACGATCTTGTCGGTTCTCTTGGCAAGCTCAAAAGCATGCAGGCTGGCGCACAGATCCGCTGAATTGCCCTTAATCAATAGAGCAATCCCTGCTTCCTCGAACTGTTTCCCCAAAGCCTTCACACTTCCTGTCCCTCCTGATACGTTAACTTCAGGCTGTCTATGAGCAATTGTTGTGCCGGGCAACAATAATAATTGGTTGCTCAAGTAAAAGGCTGATTTCGCAAGGAAAGTTTTAAAAAAAGGATCGGAAAGATAGGTTTATTCTTTGCGGAAACTGTTTCAGAACGACACAGTATTTTTGATAGTGTTGAAATCGTGGACTTTTTGACCGTGAAACAACTGTCCCGTTCTGAAACAGCGCGACGGGGGCATGGGCAAGGTCGTGAAAAAGGGGATACTGCAGAGAGAATAATTCGTAGAGGCACCACGCTCCCCATCCCACTGGCAACAGAACAGAAGGCCACATTAAAAAAGATATGGAGAGGGGAACTGCAACAGCTTGCCGATTTGTAATTTTCGGCTTCTTACCAGCGCTTTTATCTGGCTGAGGGCAAGGAGTGACAAGTTGAAAAAATGCAGACGAGGGTGAGCAAATGAGCAGGTATCTATTTATATAGATATGCAGAACAGAAAAGTTTTTTGCCAGAATCCCTACGACTTGTTGAGGCGATTCTTTCTGGGCGGCATGAGGTCGAACTCGTGTAGACGGCGCCAAAGGGTGGTGCGGGAAATCCCCAGCATCCGGGCGGTTTCACTCTGATTAAAACCGGATTGGCGATACACTTCATAGATATGGTCTTTTTCCAACGCTTTCAGGGGTTGTACCGCTTCGTCAGCGGGAACCGGCTTGGCGTCGCCAAGGGAAAGGTCTGGTGGCAGATCGGCTATGCGCAGGATTCCGGCCCGAGAAAGCGCCACCGCTCGCTCGGCAATATGCTGCAACTCTCGAACATTACCGGGGAAGGAGTAATCCATCAAAGCAGTCAAAAATTCATCGGCTATTTTGGGCTGCGGTTTACCGAATTGTTTGGCAAAATAATCAGCAAAGTGAACCAGCAGAGCGGGAATATCCTCCTGCCGCTTGCGCAGAGGGGGCATGTCGATCATCACCACCTTCAGCCGGAAATAGAGATCCTGGCGGAAAGCATTGGTGGCGATCATCTTCTCCATGTCTTGGTTGGAAGCGGCAATAAAACGGACATCAAGTCCCACCGGTTTCACACCGCCCACTCGCAAAAAGGTTCGTTCTTGGATAACCCTGAGCAGCTTAACCTGCATGGATAGTGGCATCTCGCCAACTTCATCAAGGAAAACCGTACCGCCATTGGCAGACTCCAGCAATCCCCAGCGGGTACTTTCCGCCCCGGTGAATGCGCCTTTTTCGTGACCAAAAAGTTCATTGGCGACCAAATCTTCGGCAAAAGCGCCACAGTTAAAAGGGACAAACGGAGCGTTGGCGCGAGGACTGTTCTGGTGTAGAGAGCGGGCTACCAACTCCTTGCCGGTGCCGGATTCGCCGCTGATCAGGACATTGCAATCCACTGGCGCAACTTGGGCAATGGTCTTAAAAATGGCCCGCATTGGTGGAGATGCACCAATGATATCGCCAAAACGATCCGACTTGCCTTTGCTTTTGGTCGCATCGTCGTCAGAAGCTGATTCCGTTACGTGCCGCAAGGCTTCGGCAATAACTGCCCGTAAGGTTTCCAAACGAAAAGGCTTGGCCAGATAATGGAATGCCCCTTTCTTGGTGGCATCTACGGCATTATCAATGGAGGCATAGCCGGTGATGAGTATCACAGCGGTATCTGGGATAAGGGGATGCAGCCGTTGCATGAGATCAACGCCGTCAGCGCCCTGGAGATGAACGTCCATAATCAGAACATCGGGCGGAGACTGGCGAATACGCCCCATGGCCTCGGCAGTATCGACGAACCCTTCGGTGTGATAGCCGTCGCGTTTTAAAGCATGAACTAGGCGGCGAACAGTGACCACCTCATCATCAAGGATAACTATTTGTGGCTGTTTATTGCTATTCTCTTCCATGACTTCTGACCGCAGGCTACATTATTGTTAGTAAATCGATTGCAATTTAGTATGCTCACGAATGGTCCGACAATGAGGACCATGGTGGACATATTTTACCCAATCCTTTTGATTAGTACGCTAAGGGCCGGTTGTCAAGAAATCAGATAAATTCCTATTCAACAAAACCAACCAGATAAAGTAAAAGTGATGGGTGGATAGATAGCGGATGAAGTGAAAAATTCGAGAAGTTTGGAGATGCAGGTTAACGTGGATAGAAGGGCAGGTCTGGCCTCATTTTCTCTTTCGCTAATTTACTCTCTTGGTCTTGGTGCTGCCGTAATTTAATGGTTTGCCAAGCTAAAACCTTGTAACCAGTCTGCCGCCTTGTGATTGAGCAAGGTGATACTTCTTACTTAAGTAAATTGTTCTTCCTCTGAGGCAATGGAAATTATATGAAGCCGAAAAAAAGTCTCGAGCAGCATTCCTCATCGATAAGTACCGCACCTAGTCCTCAGAAAATACAAGACCTGCTTGAATTGTATGAGACGTCTCAATTGGTTGCAGCAGAAAAACTCGCTGGGGAGTTGACCCAACGTTATCCCGATCATGGCTTCGGATGGCAAGTACTAGGCACGGTGCTTATTGTGCAGGGAAAGTCTGAATCGGCAATAATTCCGCTGGAAAATGCAACTCGATTACTTCCTCAAGAGTCACCGGTGTGGTGTAATCTTGGTCAGGCGTTAATGACTCTGAATCGTCTGGATGGAGCAGAGAAGTGCCTTCGGCAAGCATTGGCTATCGAACCGGAACTGGTTGCAGCCCTTCACAACCTTGGCTGTGTATTGCTCAGAAAAGGGGAAATGGTTGAGGCGGAAAACTGTTTTAGGCAGGCGATTGCACTTAATGCAAATGATGCGCAGTTGTTTGTCAATCTTGGCAACCTGGAGAATAAGCAAGGTCGCACCAGAGAGGCTGAAATTAGTTATCGGCAAGCGTTGGCGCTTAACCCTCTCCTGCCAGGGGTTCTCAATCAACTAGCCATCCTCATGGTTGCCAAGGGCGAAAGGCTTCTGGCGCTTGACTTTATTTTGCGTTCCTTGCAGATTGAGGAAAGTGAAGCCACCAAAAAACACTTTGTTAGTATTATTAGCCCCTTGCGCTTTGCAAAGATAGATCCTCGGGTGCGCCCGATCATGGTCAAGGCACTGACTGAATGGTGGGGAGTAGCGATTTTGCCAACTGCAACGCATTTTCTGCAACACACTCCCGGCATAAGTCAGTCCATAGATCGAGCCTTGCAGGCTTGGCCCACAAGACTACCAGGGCAGGATTTGTTCGGCGCCGACGGTTTTGCTGCCGTGATCAGCGATCCGTTGCTTCATGCCCTGTTGGTGGCAGCGCCGATTTATGGTGTCCCTCTGGAGCGATTCTTGACCATGACGCGGTATATTATGCTGGAGGTGGCTTTGCAGAGTGACCTCCTCGCCCCCTCTGATCTCGAGCAGGTTTTGTGCTTCACCTGTGCCTTGGCGCAGCAGTGCTTTGTCAACGAGTATCTCTATGTCTGTACCGATGAGGAAAAAAAACAGGCAACGGCATTGAAAGACGGACTGGTAGCTTTGCTTGCCACCGGTAGAGATATTCCCTTGCTCAAACTTATTGCCGTCGCGATGTATTTTCCGCTTTATTCTTTGCCTGAAACTGAGCCTTTACTAGATATTAACGGCTTTAGTTGCGTCGATGCCGTACTGGCCCAACAGGTCCGGAACCCCCTAACTGAACGGCGACTTTGCCAGTCCATACCCTGTCTGACCACCATAAATGAGGGGGTGTCGCAAACGGTACGCAGCATGTATGAGGAAAATCCATATCCACGTTGGGTAAATGCTAGTCTACCGGCCCCTTTGAGCCTTGATCAGTTCACCCACTCGACTTTTCCATTGGCCTCCCCTCGTCCATTGGGGAAAACCAATGCTGAGACAGAGATCCTGGTTGCTGGATGCGGCACGGGGCATCATTCAATCCAGGTCGCCGCACGTTTTCAGGGGGCAAGGGTGTTGGCTATTGATCTGAGTCTTGCCAGCCTTGCCTATGCCATGAGGAAATCATTGGAAATGGGTTTCTCTGGCATCGAATATGCCCAAGCAGACATTCTTAAGCTAGGTGAGATCCATCGGCGGTTCGATTTAATTGAGTCAGGTGGGGTGCTTCATCATTTGGCCGATCCGTGGGCGGGGTGGAAGGTGTTGCTGTCGTTGTTACGCCCTGGAGGGTTGATGAAGCTCGGGTTTTACAGCAAAATTGCGCGGCGAGAAGTTACCCGCGTTCGTGCCATTATTGCGGAACAAGGCTATGGTTCTACCTCTGAGGATATTCGTCGTTGCCGTCAGGATTTGATCGATTTAGATAAAAGCGACAATCTTGGCATGGCGGTCAATGTAATTGATTTTTTCAGTACCAGTGCCTGCCGGGATCTTCTTTTTCATGTCCAGGAACATTGTCTGACGCTCACGGATATTGCCCCCTTTCTCCAAGAACAGTGCTTGGATTTCTTGGGGTTTGAGATCGATAAGGTGGTGTTGGACAGTTACCGCCAGCGCTTTCCCGAGGATCAGGCCGCGATTAATCTGACCAATTGGGATCTCTTTGAGCAAGAGAATCCTGACATCTTTGTTAGCATGTATCGGTTCTGGGTGCAAAAGAGGTAGGGGGGGCGAGAGGTTCACCGTGGTGGTGAAGTTGAAGAATGGGGCCTTGATTTGTTTTTAGAGTTAGAAGCATCCCTAAAAAATAAATCAGGCCCCATTTTAGATACTAATTAGATGGATTTGAGCTGACAGCTATTTCTGCAAAACCGATAACGGTCAGGTCGATACTGTTTACCAGCCTCCAAATACCGCCCGAATGTACCCGATGAGTAAGCCGCCTGCTAATAGGCCCGCCGCGAAGCAAAAAAGACCCCAGATACTGAATCCCATTCCAAAGAAGCCCGCCGTTTTCAAGGTACTCTTTGAAATTTCCTCGGTTGCGGAGACATCTTTGTCGCTTACTTTTGTTTGTGTTTTTGTGGTTTCCATCTCTAATCCTCTCGTTTCAGAAGGTACTGTTTTTTAGAATTCGTTTTTATGCCTGTGTCGAAAAAAACAGGGATTATATTTAGGCAATCTATTCTGACAAACAATAAGTTATTTTACGATCCCAATGCTGTCAACCAAAAATCTATCCCCAGCTTGGGCAATCCCCCTAACCTTAGGAGTGTCCATGGGTAGGGCTTTCTCGATAAAAAACGAAGAAGATTTTATATAAAAAATCATAAATGATGTTGCGAAATCGAATGCCGATCTAAACAACCGTCAATTCAACGTTGATTGGTGATTTAAAACGAATGTCGCTCGTGTCAAGTCGAAACGGTTTACTAAACTTCGGGACTCGACAAATAGGCTTAGCCAACGTCTATCCACCAATCATTATATCTGAGTTCAGGCCAAGCTTACTTTTGTTCTCACCATAGCCGAGATCTTGGTCACATTCTAGAATATCTTTGAGGTATAAATTCGCCAACCATTCCCGGTCGATAGTATCCTGAGAGTGCAGAGAAAACTTCTTTTGGTTTTCCTGGTGTTTAATCAAGAAATCCCCAACTTCCTGAGGACAGGAAATTGTATTTGCCCAGCGAATATTGACCAAATAAAATCCATTTTCTTTCCTAAAGCGAAGTCTTTTGGGAACAGTGAACAGTAGACCGTTCTCAATTTCTTCATAGATTCTCGCATCAGTGATGATTTTATAAGGTTTACGAAAATTGTTCTTTTTTTTCATAAACGGATCTTTTCCGTTCATTTCTCCAGAATAACTATGAGAGGTCATTCTGCAACCAGATTTACAGATGCCAAGGTAGTCGCATCCGTCACACCCACTATATTGATAACTTCCATTGTGCCACATACTCATATTTGAGTAAGCCTTCTTGATGCCTAGCTCGTAAACATTCCCATAGCTTTTTTCTTGATGAACGCAAGAATGGGTTTCGCCATTGGTGTTGATGCTCATGAAATGACCAGATTGACCAGGACACCCTCGACCAACCAAATCCACATATTTCTCAAGGTCGTCAAGAAAGCAAAGTGGATAACTTACCAGTGTGCCAATCATAATCCCGGTATCTTTTTTTACCTGTACCAACTGATCAAGGGAAGATATCGCATCTTCTTTGCTAACGCGAAAATCACTATCGGTGGCAGTAGTTAAATCAACGGATGGAACAACGCGCGTACCAAAAATCTTCTGGCATCCCAATTCATGGGCTAAAAGCCCTGTTTTGTAGACATGAG
>JAQYVW010000077.1 GCA_030145325.1 Desulfurivibrionaceae bacterium | reverse complement strand
AAAAAAACTCGCCCGCCTATGGGCGGACTCAAACAGTTTTTGCTCCTTTTCGGCAACTTTTCCGGTACTCGGCGGCGTGTCAATGGGAAAATCTTTAACTGCAAAGGCTAAAAAACCTTGGCTGAAACTCGGTGGTAATCAGATTTTTTTTTTAGGTTTTTCATGGTAAGAAAAACAGGCTCACCTGAATACTAAACACCACAAACCACCTTTTTGACCACATCTACTTCCCACTCGCCCCGATCTTTCTTTATCGCTTCCACGGCCAGCATAAAAGGTGCGTAGCGTGGCTTGTTCCAACTTCTGAAGATAATTTTACAACAACGATCAACTTCCCCGTCGCACTGCCGAAAAAACCACTTAACACCGTCTACCTGCTCATGGGAACCAACACAAGCAAAGACCTGATTCGCGACTTCGCAACGCCGAAAAAACTCGCCCTTATCCTTGATACTCATCTCCCCCCTCCTCTCAAAAGATTGCCTACGGAGACATTACCTCATTTAAGCATACATGCATTTAGTTATAAACTAAACATATATTTAGTTTATAACTAAAATCTTTATTCTTTAAATAGTCATTTTTACATTTTCACAGGAAACCCACCGTATTAACCCCGTGTTTAAAGCCATACAAAAGGTGCCCGATCATTAACTCCGGGACTTGCTCACGAATTCTGGACAACGCCATAGCTCGCTGACCACAAGCGGACAGCTAAAGGTTATTACTGAAGGGAATATACTTAACAGAACACTACTGACAAAAAAATACAACCATCGGTTAGACAAAAAAAAGAGCCTTCCCATTCTCATACAACAATGCAAAAGACAGAAAGATCAAATAGAAGCAAATCCGTATCGACTCTGACAGAATTCACAGACCACCTCCACCTCACCCTCTTCTGCAATAATGGTGGCAAGTTCATCTTGGTTCATCACCGCCAACACCTTTTTAACTTTCTCACGGCTACAGGTACAACGAAATTCTAGATCCTGCCGACTCAAGGTTGAAAGCGGTGTATCAACAAAGAGGGCAGCCAGCAACCCCTCCGGCCCGGTATCCTGCTCAAGAAAAGAAGCAAGAGAAGACATCCCTTCAATTCGGCTGATCATCCCTTCAATAAGCGTATCATCTGCCGGCGGCAGGGATTGAATCAAAAAACCACCAGCCACGGCAATGGAGCCATCCTCCGCCGGGAGTGCTACCAGCCCTACCGCGGTGGGAATTTGCTCGGATTCAGCAAAATATAAGGCTATATCCTCGCCGATCTCACTAGTGGAAAGCTGCACCTGCCCCTGATACGGACTTTTCAGGCCAATATCCTTGATTACAGTTAGAAAACCAGCCCGCCCCAAGGCCCCGGCAACATCAACCCGGCCCGCCACCGGCGGTAACTCTACGGTGGGGTCACCAAGACATCCGCGCACCCCGCCACCACTATCCGCTTCCACCAGAATCTTTTTAAGCGGACCGTTACCTTCAAATTTAAGGGCTAATCGCTGCTCATCCTTCAGCAGGGCACTCATCAACGCCCCCCCGGACATTGCTCTCCCCAATGCCACAGCACCGGTAATGGATAGCTTATGGCGTCGACAAGCCTCATTCACCAGATTGGTGGTAATACAGGCGATACCGCGCATATTGCCAGCCTTGGTAACCCCTCGTAACAAATAATCTCTCACAACCCCACACCCCATGTTTTTTTGGTTAAACCAACCCTAACGCCATGTGCAACCAATCAATGCCACCTGCCCGAACCGAGTCAACGACCACTAACAAGTGCCAACGAAAAAAGGGCTGCAGCGTAAATAGCTGTAGCCCTTGTAATTACTGGTACGCCTGGAGGGATTCGAACCCCCGACCCTCGGATTCGAAGTCCGGTACTCTATCCAGCTGAGCTACAGGCGCACAAATCTCAATTAAAAGTATGATTCTTACTTATCATTTCAGTGGCTTCTGGTCAATAGCCCGATGAACTTACCGATACTCTTTATTCGGGATTGAGGAGATGATAAATCTCTGGATAGTGACGATGCTGTTCAGCGTAATCCAGACCATAACCGACCAAGAAGCCATGATCGACAGCAAAGCCCTGGTAGTCAATTTCCACCTCGATTTCGCGGCGTTCCTTTTTATCGATCAGGGTGCAGATTTTAATTGAACGGGGCTGACGAGCAGCGATTATCTCCTTCAGGTGGCTGATGGTGCGACCGGTATCCACGATATCCTCCACCAAGAGAACGTTTTTGTTGGTGATATCCAGCTCGATGTCCTTGGTAAAGGATATTACCCCAGAGGAGTGAGCATGGTTGCCGTAGCTTGATACTCGAACAAAATCGATTTCCACGGGCAGATTTACTTGCCGAACCAGATCGGCCATAAAGATGAAGGCTCCGTTGAGAATGCCGATCAAGATCAACGGCTGACCAGCGTAATCTTTACTGATCTTTTCGCCTAAGGTTTTGACCCTTTTTTGAATTTCGCCTTTGCTAAAAACAATTTTTTTGTCGACCATTAAGGTGTTCCCTGTTTACGTTGTGGCTTCAGCACGGAGATACTGGAAGCCTTGAAATCGTAATGAGTTTAAGGCCTCATCTTACAATGCTTACCAAATGTCTCAAGTTGTTCATTTAGAAAAATCTTGACGAAATTGTGGTCAGTTGACTACGGTTTGTCAGGCGGTGCCAATGGCACCGGAACAGCGAATAACTCAGGAGAAAAAATATGGCAAAGCATGAATGTGACGTTTGTGGCTATGTGTATGATCCAGCGGTTGGTGATCCCAACTCCGAGATTGCGGGGGGAACAGCTTTCGACGCTTTACCCGACAACTGGACCTGCCCTGTCTGTGGCGCAGACAAAGATCAGTTCAGCCCCCATGGCTGAGGCGATATCCAGACCCTGTTTTAATTCCGAAAAGTTGCTAAAAAAGCGCATCGTTTCTGGTGCGCTTTTTTTTTTGCTAATCTCAATCGAGATCGGCGGTGATATCCTTCCAGGTGTTGTTAAGTTCTTCATCGAATGCGGTTACAAACTCATAGACATTCACCTCACCGAAGGGACGATGATGTTCTTGGATGAGTGCCCATGCCGGTGACTCAAGAGGGGAGGTTACTTCACTGTCCGGGCCGGCCATACAAAAACCGCGTCCACAGGCGAAGAGGTCGGCAAGGTGAACCAATGCCGTGGGCAATACGCTGTCGCCACTTGCTTTCTCTGGGGCATGATGATGAAGCATGACATCCAGATATACCGAAGGCAAACCAAGATGTTCTCCTATCCATACCCCTGGCCAACTGTGGTCGATGCCCACATATTCCGCTTCTTTTTTCAACCGATCCTTTCTGAAATCTGACTCAGGTTTCAGAAATTGTGGGTAAAAGGAAGGTTCCAGATCATCAATGCCCAGCTTACCCAGGTCATGCAACAGGGCGGCCAGATAAATATCGGTGGCCGTATTTATCCGGATGATGTCTTTCAACTGCTGCGCGATACGGGCAACCACCACCGCATGTCGCCAAAAACGTTGCCTAAGCTCCTCAATACCACTGAAGACCTCAATATCTGCACTTGCGGCCAAGGTTTCCTTAATCATTTTACCAACATGCTGAATGCCGACAATGATCATGGCATGCGGAACAGAGATGACCTGACAAGATCGTCTGAAAAACGGCGAGTTGGCGGTCTGCAAAACCTTGCAACTCAAGATCGGATCCAAGGCAATCAACTCGGCCAAGGAGCGTGAATTATCAGCACTGCTACTCAACAAGCGCTGCAACCGCTCCGCCGGTTCTTTATTAATCACCAGCAACTGTTTCAAGTTCAACCGCCGCTGCAATTTAGTTGGTGAGATTCTCCCCACACTCACTGGTTGCGCTGGCAATGAACTGAGATCAATATCCAGGGCAGGCAGCTCTATCGGCGGCGGAGGCGGTGGTGTTACGGCAATGGGCGGAGACTTTTCAACCTTAGGGCGTGGAGCCTCGGGGGCAAGAATAGCTGCTGGCGGCGCCGAAATCCGCTTATTGGCCACAACCAGCCTGGTAACGAGAATTTCACAAAAACGTTTGTAGAATTTTAATTGCAGAAAAACATTCGAGGTGCTGATAATGTTCGGCTCCACCCTCAGGATAAATGAATCCTTGGTGGTCTTAACCCCGGCGGTGCGCTTGGTTTCGCCCACCAGAGACATTTCCCCGAAACAATCACCGGTCTTGAGAGTGGTCAACTCCAGGGTCTGGTCATCACCAAGATCTTTAAAAACCGAAACCTTCCCTTTTACCAAGATATAGAAAACCCGTTCAACCGACCCTTCTTTAATGATGATTGTTCCCGTGGGCACTTTCAACCATTTACTCACCGCCAGAAACTGACGAATTTCATGGTCATCAAAGGTGGAAAAAAAAGAAATTTTGTTGAGAAACTTGATCTGCTGATCGAGATCCAGTTCCTTGCCCGAAGTTTTCATCATGAAAGTATCCGAATAGGCGGCGGTTGTGGTTACATCAAGTCTGCCAGATGCAACCTGCGGGAGACCTCTGCAAACGGTCCATGGTAGAGACTATAAAGGATGGGCGAAAAGAACGTCAACGCAAAAAGGGGAAGAAAACAGTTACTTGCCGATACAAAACCGTTCAAAAATCATTTGGAGAACATCTTCAGTGGTTGTTTCTCCAACAATATCACCAAGATGATCCAGTGATGACTGCAAATCAACCGCAATCAAGTCGGCGGGGAGGTTATCACTGAGACCGCTACTTACTTGTCGGCAAGCGGCCAGCGCTTTGCTTAGGGCATCCTTATGACGCAAGTTCGGTACGCAGGCATGATCAGGGTTTTGCGGGGTTTGCTGCCGGGCAACAGCAGAGAAGATAGCTTCTTCAAGGTGATCAATGCCAACATCGGTCTTAGCCGAAACGGTAACCGGGGTGATGGCAGGAAATGAGGCGGCGATAGCAGCCAAAGCCTGATCCCGATCAGCAATATCCATCTTATTGGCCACCAGAATGACCGGTTTATCATCAATACCAGCGAAGAGGCTGCGATCATCATCGGTGGGCGGGCGGCTGGCATCTACTAACATCAAGACCAGATCGGCATCGGCCAGTTTGGCGCGGGCGCGCTGGATACCGATTTCTTCAACCTCTTCAGCCTGCTCACGAATGCCGGCGGTGTCGATGATTCTTACCGGCATCCCCTTAATATCAAGATACTCCTCAATGGTATCACGGGTGGTGCCTGGCACCGAGGTGACGATGGCACGCTCCTCCCTGAGCAGGCTGTTAAGTAGGCTTGATTTGCCGACGTTGGGTCGGCCAAGGATAACCACAGAGATACCATCCCGATAAATACGACCCTGGTCGGCACTGGCGATGAGTTCCGCCAACGGGGTTTCCGCGCCGTTACGTATTTTGGGGATAAGCTCGGTGGGGTTGAGGATATCAACATCGTCTTCCGGGAAGTCGATAGCCACCTCGCAGATGGCCAGAACACTGATCAGCAGGTCGCGGATAGCCGCCACCCGATCATGCAAGCGACCATGCAACTGATTTACCGCCAGCTGCAGCCCTTGTCTAGTTTTGGCCTCCAGCAGTTCCGCCACCGCTTCGGCCTGGGTGAGATCAATACGCCCATTAAGAAAGGCACGTTTGGTGAATTCACCGGCATCTGCATGTTGTGCGCCCGCCCCTAAAACCAACTCAAGAATTGCCTCCAAGACCAAATAGCTACCGTGACAGTGGATTTCCGCCACCTCTTCGCGAGTATAGGTGCGCGGAGCCGCCATGTACACGGCCAGCACTTCATCCACCGGCACCTGCCGCTGCGGATCGACAATCCAGCCATGGATAAGGCGATGGCTCTCCAGTTGAGCGCGCGACCCCGTCGGCACAAAGAGTTGTTGGAGAATCCCTAAAGCCTTGTCACCGCTGATCCGAATAACCCCGATGCCACCGGGACCAGCCGGGGTAGCAATGGCGGCGATGGTTGGTTCTGAATGGACCACTGAGCTCATAATAGAGGTTCTATGCTTCCTGACTGTTCTGTGGCTTCGGTTTGCGGGTGTTCTTGTTGCTGCGCTTACGCCCCTTGCCGGGAAGATAGATAAGGACTTTCTTGTAGAGACCGTCGCCAACACTGCGGCTGCGGATGGAGGTGTCTTGCTGCAGAACCATATGAACAATACGGCGTTCGGCTGGATTTAGAGACGGGATGCTCTTGGTCCGACCACTTTCTTTCACTTCACCGGCCATCCGTTCCGCAGTTGCCTGCAATTCAGTGATCCGTGATTCGCGAAAATTTCCGGCGTCCAAGGTAAGCTGCACCCTTTCCGTCAGTTTCTTACCTGCCATCTTACGCAAAAGATACTGAAGAGAGTCCAGTGCTTGCCCGGAGGGGCCAATGATCCGCTCAAGATGATCGCCATTGATCCGCATTAGAAGTTTGCCGTCTTTCTGCTCAACCTCCACCGTGGAGGGAGCGTCCATCAACTCAAGGACATGGAGAAGGTCTTCTTTGATCATTTGCACGGCCTCGGCGGTCAGTTCCTTGGCCACTTCCCGCCGAGGCGCAGAACCGGCTCCACCTGCAGCTGTCTTTTCCTGCTTGGAGGATTGCGGTTTCAATTCAGACTTCTCGGAAGTCGTGACTGTTTCGTTTTCGCCGCCATCCTTCAAGGAGACAATAATCTTGGCCTTCCGGCGACCAAGACCGAATATTCCCGATGAACCCGCTGATTTAATCTCGATATCAAGCTGATCCTGACCCGCATTCAACTTTTCACAGGCACTTTTGATTGCTTCGGCAACGTCGCTGCCAGTGTATTCCATTTTTGCTGACATACATTTACTCCTCAAGGGAAAGCCGGGGCGTATTTTCTGACTAGATATAATTCCGGCGGTGGGTATTTCTATACTTCGGCGGCAGTCTGACGATTGATAATATACTGCTGGAGCATGGAGAGCAAATTGTTAAGAAACCAATACAGAACCAGGCCCGAGGCGAAGTTAATGAACATGAAGGTGAAGATCACCGGCAGGAAGAGCATCATCTTGGCTTGGGTCGGATCGCCAGTGGTTGGGGTCATCTTCTGTTGCAGGAACATGCTGCCGCCCATCAGCAAGGTCAACACCGGCAAACCACCCAAGTGGGGGATATTGAAACCGATGAAGAGGCGATCTGGCGCGGAGAGATCCGTAATCCACAACATAAAAGGGGCGTGGCGCAACTCGATGGTCTGGAGCAACACCTTATAGAGAGCAAAAAACACTGGTATTTGCAACACCATGGGCAGGCAGCCGCCCAGAGGGTTGATCTTATAGGTCTTATACAGCTTCATCATCTCTTCGTTGAGACGGGGCTGATCTTCCTTGTATTTCTCACGCAGTTTCGTCATCTTGGGCTGAATCTTCTGCATGGTCTTCATGGATTTCATCCCCTTGTGGGAAATGGGCCAGAAGATAAGTTTGATGATGATGGTCACCAGAATGATAGCGAAGCCATAGTTCTGAACATATTTATAGAAAAAGTTGAGCATGTGCAGGGTGGGTTTAGCCATCACATCAAACCAGCCGAAATCAACGATTTTTTCCAGATGGTGCCCCACGCTCTTCAGGGTGTCGAATTTTTTTGGTCCGAAATAGATGGTATATTCATAACTACGACTCTCTTGCGGAGCGATGATGTCGTTGGCCCCGGAGAGAATGGTTGAAACCTTCTCGTCCTGATCGGCGCTCAACCGCAAACGAACGCCCTCGGGCTGGGCAGGGATAATCCCGCACATAAAATAGGTTGCCTCGTAGGCGGCCCAGCTGATGTTGCCTTGCAAGGTCTGCTCAGCTTCGGCAAGATCCTTGGGGGTCAATTCTTGTAACTTACCGTCCACGAACGCCGCCGGGCCGTGAAAAACTCGGCTGACATTTTCACTGATCGGTTTGTTGACCATGCGCAGAAAGGGGGCGCCCTGAAGGGATTGAGTAGAATTATTACGAACCTCAATCTGCATCTGGATTCGGTAATCCTGATCACTAAAATGCATGGTGCGGGTAATCTCGAGGCCGGAAGGCAAGGAGCCACGCATGGTCAAACTGGCGTCACCTTCTTCAGGGGTGGTAACGGTTTGCTGGTCAGCAGCAAGAAGGGCAACCCTGGCCCGCTCCGGCTCAACTCCCCAGGAAAAAAACAGGGGCAACTCCGAGGCAAGTTCGGTGTTGACCAGTTCCACGGGCTCAGAGTCAGCAGCAAGCTCTTTCCGATAATCCTTAAGCTTGAAACTTTTGAAGCCTCCGCCTGATTCAGAGAGCACTGCCGAATAAAGAGCGGTATCAATAGTAATGTCCCTTCCCGGCGTGGCCTCCAGCGCAACCTGAGTGGGGGCCGCAGTTTGAATGGTCGCGGGCTGGGCATAATCGCTGGGGACAGCGGCAGGAGCGGACTGTTGTTGGGCAACCAGTGCCACCGTTTCCTCGGAGCTAAGCTCCGGAGTCAGACGCGGCAACACGATATACTGATAACCCATAAGAATGATCAAAGAAAGTAAGACAGCAACTATCGCTCTTTTGGTTTCCATGAAGATGGTTTTCCTTACAATTTAGTTGGTCGATTGATTATTGTGCATGGCTGGGTTCTGAAGAACCGGGTCATACCCGCCGTGGCTGAAGGGGTGGCAGCGCAAAATTCGCCGCAGACTTAAAAAGAGACCTTTAGCGGGGCCATGAGTGGTGATGGCGTCAATGGCATACTGGGAACAGGTGGGGATGAAGCGACAACTTGGCGGGAAAAGTGGAGAAAGCAACTGCTGGTAGGCACGAAGCAAAAGGATACAGAATCGTTTCATGATTGCTATCACCAGCCTCGTTGGTGCGCCCGAGGCGTTTCTTACCGGAAGTACCCGAAGGCTGGACACGGTTTAATTCTGGCCCGAAATATGGTGAAGATACCCGCATGGAAAGGTGCAGCAATAGATACTCTTTCTCTACGGGTGTGAACCGGTGAAGCAGGCAGCGTTAGCGGGAAGGAGAAGGGCTGCCGATCTTCTTAAGCAAGGAGAGGATCACCTCTTTAACTTCATCCGGCGAATTCGGACTAAACCCCTTGCGTACGGTGAACACCATATCCGTTGCCGCCGGTAAGGCGACCCGGTTGAGCCGGTAGAACTCCCTGATTATCCGTTTAATCCTATTCCGCGTGACAGCCAGTTTAACCCCATGGATACTAATCCCCAAGCGGTTGTAATCTCTGTCATTGGCCAGGCAGATCAAACTGAAATTTTTACCCCGTAATCTTTTACCACGACGATACACAGCGTCATAGTCACCCGGCCTGGTAATAAGATCGGATTTAGCCAAGGCTAAAGGTTTCATCAAATCGGCCAGCGGCAATTAGGGGGTAAACAGAACGTTATCCAAATATTTATGCGGACAAGCGAGCCCGGCCCTTGGCACGCCGACGGGTGATGATGGCCTGTCCTGATTTGGTTTTCATCCGATTGCGAAATCCATGTTTACGGGCACGCTTAAGATTGCTGGGCTGAAAAGTACGTTTACTCATGTTCTTGTCCTCAGGTTCCGGCCAGGGCGAAGATTGCCCGGCATATCGTCATTGTTATTAAGGTCTACAACCTCGGCTACCGTCTTCGCATGAAGTAAAGAAGGAGACGCGCCAACTCCGTTGCATTAGCCTATCTACGAATCGGCCATAAAAACATATCGGCAGGCCGGTGTCAAGAAGACCTTTCAAAAATTACCGACACCAAGGAGAATCAGCTTTTTTTCGGAGATTTACCCTCCGGGGTATCGTCAAGATCAAACATCTTACGAATCATCGCCAGTTTTTGCCTCTTCTCATCGGGCTTGCAATCGGTTTTCAGAAAAAGCATCGGATTGTGCAGCATCTTATTGACGATGGAGTTAGCCAAACCCTGCACCGCTTTTTTATCTTTTTCCGAAAGATCTTTGAGGTTGGCGAGGGTTTTGGCCAACTCCTGTTCCTTGGTGGCATCGCTCTGGCGACGGATGGCGGCAATGGTGGGACCAACTTCCATGTTTTCCAGCCATTGCCGGAACTTAAGCACCTCTTCGTCGACAATCCTTTCGGCGCCAGCCGCCTCTTTGGCCCGTTCGGACTTATTAACCTCCACGACATTGGTCAGATCATCAATGTCGTAGAGATAAACGTTGTCCAGACTATTAAGCTTGGGATCAAGATCACGGGGAACGGCAATATCGATAAGGAACAAGGGCCGATTATTTCGTTGCCGCATCAGAGGCTTAATTTCGTCACGACGTAAGATAAGTTCGGTGGCCCCGGTGGAACTAATGACGATATCCACCTCAGGGATCCTACTCACCACCTCCGGCAGGGAGATGGCGGTGCCCTTGAAGGTGCGGGCAAGGGTGGCGGCACGCTCGAGGGTTCGGTTGGCCACCAGGACATGATCAATGCCTTGAGCGATCAAGTGCTCGGCGGCCAATTCCGCCATTTCTCCGGCCCCGATCAGCATCACCCGTTTCCCAGCCAGTTCGCCGAAAATCTTCCGGGCCAGCTGCACGGCCGCAAAGCTTATCGATGCGGCGCCGCCTCCAATATTGGTTTCCGTGCGAACCCGCTTGGCCACCGAAAAAGCTTTGTGGAGCAGCCGGTTCAGGATCGGCCCGGTGCTATTTTCAGCGGCAGCATCGCGGTATGCCTGCTTAAGCTGCCCCAAAATCTGCGGTTCACCAACGATCATCGAATCAAGACTCGCCGCCACCAGAAAGAGGTGCGCAATTGCCGCCTGGCCTTGGTGAAAATAGCTGTAACGATCAATTTCCTCCTCGCTGAGGTCGGCACCACCGAACAGAAAATCCCGTACCGCCTTCACCGTGTTTCCCTGCTCGCGGCTGACAAAAAGCACTTCCACCCGGTTACAGGTGGAAAGAAAATAGCATTCATCGCAGCCAGGGATTGCCTGGAGTTGACGCAGAGGGGTTTGGCAGTCACCGGAAAAAGCAAGTTGCTCGCGGACTGCCACCGGCGCGGTTTTATGGTTGACCCCAATGGCCATGATGGAATCAGCCCACATACGAATGGATTCCTTCCAGTAAATAGGATACGCCCCAGAGGGTAAAAAGAGCAGCGGCAAAACCGATGATCGCCATGATCGCGGCCCGGCGCCTCCGCCAGCCGACGGTGAGCCGCTGATGGAGGAGCGCGGCGTAGATCAACCAGGTGATCAGCGCCCAGGTTTCCTTGGGATCCCAGTGCCAGTAGGAACCCCACGCCTGCTTGGCCCAAACCGAACCGGTGAAAATTCCCAAGGTCATCAAGGAAAAACCGATGGCCACGGAGTGGTGGTTAAGATTGTCCAACGCTTCAAGGGAGGGCAAGCGACTGTAAAATAGGCCAAACTGTTTATCTTTAATTTCCCGTTCCTGCAAGAGATACATGACGCCAGCGCAGAAGGCCAGAGAGAGAAAACCGTTGGCCATCAGAGCGATGGAGGCATGAATCGGCAACCAATTGCTTTGCAGGGCTGGGGGCAGTTCATGAATTTCATGGGAAGAGAGGGCGGCGATGAGCATCAAGATGGTGGCGATGGGGGTGACAAAAGCGCCGAAATTTTTGACCTGATAACGCCAACGGAAGGAAAGAAATCCCCAGGTTATCGACCAGGCAAAGAAAGAAACCGCTTCGTGGTTGCTGGTCAGCGGCGTGTGCCCCACCTCCAGGTAGCGGGCGACAATGCAAATGGTATGGATAACGCCGGTGACCAGCAACATGGTGCGAGCCACTCGCCGCATTTTTTTGTTCCGGCGAGCAAAATAAACCAGATAAGCGGCAGTGGTCAGGACGTAGGCAAGCAGACTTCCTTGAAACAGTAGATCACTCATAATCAACACTCCCGGCAGAAGGATGGGCGCATTGTGCCTGAATATCGACCAGACAGTCAAGGGGAACCTGATCTCCCAATATCTTGTGGAAGTGTTCGATAACCTTGTGCCACTGGTTTTCACGAATCCAGATCACCATTTCGTCGTGGAGCAGTTGTTCAAATATCTGTTTGTTATCCTCGTGGGGCAACTTAAGATCCAAAACCAAAGGGCGGAGGGCACCCAGTGTTGCGAGGAGAACACCATACTCCGAGCCAAACTGACTCTCCATCTCTTGCCGCATTCGCTTGGCCAGGGCCGGACTCTTGCCACCGGTGGAAATAGCCAGACTGAAGTCGCCGCGACGCACTGTCGCGGGCAGGATGAAGTTACACCACTTGGGCACATCGGCAACATTGAGGAGGATATTATTTTTTTCCGCTTCCGCATGAATGCGTTCCTGAACCTCAGGATCATCGGTGGCAGCGATAACCAAAAAGGCATCGGCCAGATCCCCCTCCCGGTACGGTCGGTCAAGCCAGGTTAGCGCCTGGGCATCGTGCAGGGCGGTGGATTCAACCCCAAGCTCCGGACTGATCATGGTCACCCGGGCCTGATGGTCGAGAAGACCTTGCGCTTTCCGAGCCGCTACTTTGCCACCGCCGATGATGATGCAGTGACGGTGGCTTATATCAAGGCAAATTGGGTAATAATTCATAATGGCTCTGCGGTTCTGGTTCCGGTAGGGGTTTGACGCCAGATCGGTATTTTATCGCCAGCGTTGATGAAAAAGCAAATATTCTATACCATACTCCGCTGCTTTTGCCACCCATCACCCACACCCCATCACCTTCTTCCCGATCAGTTCGGCAGGTAAACGAGGTTTTTTACTAAAATCAAACTACGGTCACAAAAATTTCCCACGGGGGCCCCAGTAAACGGACAACCACCCCAGCACCCAAAACAACCCGACCCCAAGTAAACCCTGCCCCCGACACACCTAAACGCATCGCCGCGAAATTCGTCCACCCCGCCTATTGACACCCTCGGTGTCATTTTTTTAGTATACAAAATTGTTCGCCTGTATGCCTCCGGACATATCTCTATATATGACTATACGATTGACAACTATCAACCGGCACTGGCACCAATTTCCAGCCAGATGGTTTCACGCTAGACCGAAAAGACTCGGCACCGGTCGTTCATTACCATTTACTTACACGCCCGACCACATAGATTAACCATCCTTGAGAGCAATATGCTGAAGAAACTCACCGAACCAAGCATCAAGTCGTACCTGTTTATCTTTTTGTTATCGCAATTGCTATTGATCGCCTTTTTATCATCAGAAAAACAGCAAAAGACAGCCCAGATCAACCAAGATGTAATCACCAGAACAAATGCCAATATTGATACCGTTCTTTTTTCGTACAACCGCATGGCCAATATTATTTTTGCCGAGGTCATCAATAAACCTGCCATTACCAACATCATTGAACAGGCATATCAAGCCAATGAACTCACCCGCAAAAAGCTCCGTAACGACCTGTACAACACCCTCTCACCAACCTATCGCCGCCTACGGAACAACGGTTTCAGACAGTTACATTTCCATTTCCCCGACGGTAAGACATTTTTACGCATGCACCGCCCGGAAAAATTCAATGACCCGCTTTTTGCCTTCCGCCCCAGTGTCAGGATAGCTAATACCGAAAAAAGAAACGTGGCCGGGTTTGAGGAAGGACGAAATTTCCATGCCTTCCGATTTGTCTTTCCCCTCTTGCAAGATAAGACTCGCAACCATGTAGGAAGCGTGGAAATCAGCGTTCCCTTTTACTCCGTGCAAAAAGCACTGATCAGGGCGTATCCGGCTGAATATTTCTTCATGCTCAAGAAAAATGTCGCCAAC
>JAQYVW010000012.1 GCA_030145325.1 Desulfurivibrionaceae bacterium | reverse complement strand
TCGATTTTAACCCCGTACTGATTAAGCATTGAGGTGGCGACAATTTGATTGGTTTTGTTGTCTTCCACCAGCAAGATCTGAATGCCTTCAAGATTTGAGCTCCCGACATCGTCTTGGGTGTTTTTATCTGTTTGCTCGGTTTGTCCGAACATCTCCATGATCGTATGCATAAGAGCGGTGGGCTTGATGGGTTTGGTAATCAGGGCGTCGCCTGTTTGTTGTTCCATTTCACTATCTATACCAATGGCGCCCATGATCAGGATTGGCAGGTGGTGTAACTGTTCGTCTGCGCGAACGGTTTGGGCAAAGTCGAGGTTCTCGGTGCTGGAGAGGATGGTGTCCACCATCAGCAGGTGGAATGATTCTGTTCTTTGCGCTTGATGGAGTTTTTCTAACGCGTCTTCTCCTGGAAGGGCGGTTTCCGGGGTGCAGCCCAATGCCTGGAGGGTTTTGGCCAAAGCGGCGCTACTGTCTCTGTTGGCGTCGGCAATCATGATTTTAAGGCCTTGCAACGCCTCCGGCATTTTCTTAGCCGGTACGGGGGGAATCGTTGCTGGTTGGCAAGAGATGGAAAAAGAAAAGGTGGTGCCTTGGCCCGGTTCACTTTTTACGCTGATCTCCCCGTTCATTAAAGTCACCAACCGTTTGCTGATCGCCAGGCCCAGGCCGGTGCCGCCATAGTTTCTGGTGGTGGAGCCATCTTCTTGGGTGAAGGGGGTAAAGAGTTTGTCTTGGGCTTCTTGCTTAATGCCCCTACCCGTATCCTTAATCGTAAAGGTGAGGAGAACCTTTGCCGCAGTTTGTTCCGGGCAGCGGACGCTGAGCAGGATCTGTCCTTTCGGGGTGAATTTAATCGCGTTGCTAATCAGGTTGACGAGGATTTGTTGCAAACGCAAGGCATCACCCCTCAATATGGAAGGTACGTCATCGCTAACCGCAAAGATGAGGTTAAGCCCCTTTTGCCCCAGTTGCCCGCTGAACAGGTCGGCAATCTGATCCAGCACGTCGCTGAGGGGGAAGTTGTGCTCTTCAATGGAGAGTTTGCCCGCTTCTATTTTCGAGAAGTCGAGAATATCATTGATGACCCCCAGCAGTGATTGAGAGGAGCTTTCAATGATCCTCAGGTATGTCTTTAGTTTTGTCGACAGGTCAAGTTTGCAGGCCAAGTGAGTCATGCCGACGATGGCGTTTATCGGTGTGCGGATCTCATGGCTCATATTGGCGAGAAATGCTGACTTGGCCCGGTTGGCGGCGGCGGCTTTTTGCTCAGCCGTTTTTCGTTCCGTGGCTTCCTTGAGCAGGTGATCATTGAGTAGATGCAGATCGGCAGTGCGTTCTCTAACCAGTTGTTCCAACTCTCGGTTAAAGGTTTCCAGTTTGATATTGCTGCGTTCCAGTTCCTGGTTGGCGTTTTGCAGTTGGGAGGCGTAGTCGATGTGGAGTTGTTTTTTCTCAGTCTCCATTAGCTGCAGGCGGTCTGCCAAGCCCAAGGAGAGAAGGATTACTTCCCAAGCTGAGCCGATCTGGATGCCCCAGTTGGTGATGAAGTTGTGGGGCAGGAAGGCGAATGTTTTGAGGGCATAGATGGCAATGCCCAGCAACGAGACAGACCACGCTATAAAGTAGTAACGGGCTGGCCGGTAGCCCTTGATGGTGCAGATGAAGCCGCAGATGAAAAGAATCAGCACCGAAAGTGAGAGGATGGTGGCCAAACGGATGCTGATTGCATAGTTCACCAGTAAAGAAAGGATCGCGCCACCCGTGGATAAAATCATGCAGCCGACGAGAACCTTGTCCAGCCGTGGGGTGTGGCGGGGGGTGTCGAGGATGTAGCGGGTGAACTGGGTGGCGAAAAAATAGGAGACGAAGATAAAAAACGGCAGGCTGGTGTTGGCCCACCACAGCCAGTTTGGCCAGAAGTACTGAAAGGCGATGCCGTTGAGACTGAGTTGAAATAACATGTAAGCGGCGATGAAAAATACGTAATAGAGGTAGGTGATGTCACGGATGCTGATAAAGATGAAAAGGTTGTAAATAAGCATGACCAGCAGGATGCCGTAATAAAGACCGAGCATGGTCTGTTCGGCGTTCACCCGTTTGGACAGCCCTCGCGGCGAAAGAAGGAGGAGGGGGATGTTCATGGAGCTGGTGGTCTGGCAACGCAGATAATAGGTAATTGGTGTCTGCGGGCTCAGTTGCAGGTCAAAGACGTTGTTGCGATATTGAAGCTTGCGAGCAGAGAAGGGGAGTTGGTCACCAGCTTTGGTAACCTTGAAACCGTGGTTACTGGTGGGGGTGTACAGGTCAATGTGATCCAGTAGGGGGTAGGTGACTTCCAAGTAATAATGGCTTGTTGCGGCGAGACGGTTGCTGATGGTGAAGCGGAGCCAGTAGGCGGAATCGGTAAAGCCGAAGCTGGGAGTTTGCCGGATAGAAGGGGTGAAGGCGTCGGCAACCTCAGGGCTGCCGGTAATCTCGGCAATGGTTAACTCCCCGGTGGGGTCTTCAAGAAAGTCAAGATGGAGGCCCAGTTGTTTGGATTGGTGGCTGGCGGTAACAACCAGCGGGGTTGCGGCCAGCAGGTTGGTGGCCATGAAACAGGGGGGTAGTAAAGAGAGGATGAAAAGTAGTAGCCGGACGGTTAGGGGCGACATAGGGTTGTTTTTGTTGGTTGGGGTGTTGGTGGTGGCGGTCAATCTGGAAGATTTATCCTCTGGTTGTTTGAGACAAGAGTATAACCTCTCTTCCATTGCATATGTAGAGATTGGGCGAAATAACTCGCTTGACGAGAATCGAAAGACTCTTTTTCAAGATATCCCTGGTATCTGACTACGACATATGCTTAGTCTGATTTGTCTGCTTTTGCAACAGATCTGTGCCGGATTTTTTTAGTTAGGTTGTCAATCGATATTGATGGGAGTACTTATTCTGCAGGGATATTTGGCCAGTCCATGGTGAGTGATGGGCTGGACGGTTTTTTTATCAGGGACTTGCGGTGGTTGAGGGTAATACTTATGTCGTTGAGTTTGCCGATGGTTATGTTGCCAATTGGTAGTTTGTCATCCCGTAAGGATTGTCCTGATCACTAGGAGCGTGTTGGGGAAATCCCAATTTACTGCTGGTAGTTTAGACTCCGAAATTGAAAGAAACGGCCCAAGATTACAGGATTTTCTTTGTGGAAATAATTCTCCGCCACGTTCCTTAAATTGAAATAAATAGGCCTGGGATTTTAAAGTCCGGCCTTTTTACTATGACGGAGGTCAACCCGTAAGTTTGGACAATTTTTTTATACGTGCGAGGCTAGGGCATCCTGTGATATACATTTTTTCTAGTTAATAAAGGCTGTTTTGAAAAGCAGCAATTTCTCAAGATAGGCCAAGGCGTTATAGCCCGTTTGTCTGGACACTCTATATTTTATGCCAGTATTTGAATACACAGCTCTGAGTAAGTCCGGCAAGTCGTTGGCCGGGATTATTGATGCCGACAGCAGCGTCGCCGCTCGGCAGAAGTTGCGGCATGACGGCATCTATCCGGTGACGATCAAGGAATCGGTGGCCAGGGGAAAGGTCGTTGGTGGCCGTAAATTTGTCTTGCCCTCCTTTGCTGGCAAGGTGAAGAGTGATGAACTGCATAGTTTTACCCGGCAGTTAGCCACCCTGGTTAATGCCGGGATCCCGTTGGTGGGAGCCCTTGACACCTTGGTGCGGCAGATTTACAACCCCGCCCTGAAGAAGATCGTTGCGCAGATCAAGGAGTCGGTTAATGAGGGAAACAGTCTCACCGTCGCCATGGCCGAGCATCCGAAGCTGTTTTCCAAGGTATATGTCAACATGGTGCGAGCTGGTGAAGCTTCCGGCTCGCTGGATGTGGTTCTCGACCGGCTGGCTGAGTTTGGCGAGCGGCAGCAGGCATTGCAAAGCCGTTTTAAGGCTGCTCTGGCCTATCCGGTTTTCATGGCTGTGGTTGGTTCCCTGGTGCTTTTTTCTCTGGTTGCCTTTGTGGTGCCGAAAATAACCGAAGTTTTTGTGGAGATGCAGCAAACCCTGCCGCTGCCCACCGTCATCCTTCTCTGGGTGAGTCATTTCTTACAATCTTATTGGTGGGTATTGTTGGTTCTGTTGACCTTGCTGGGGTTTTCTCTGCGTCGTTTTGTGATGAGTGAGCGGGGCGGTTACCTGTGGGATCGCATGCTTTTGCGGCTGCCGGTGCTGGGTTCGATTAATCTTAAAATCGCCTTGGCACGTTTCAGTCGAACCTTGTCCAGTCTCATGCAAAGTGGGGTCTCGTTGTTGGTTGCATTGCAGATTGTCAGGAATATTGTTAACAACCAACTGCTGGCTGAGGTGATAGACGAAGCCATTGAGGATATCCAGAAAGGTAAGAGTATGACCGGCTCACTGTCCGGCAGTTCCTGGTTCCCGCCCATGGTGGTGCAGATGTTGTCGGTTGGTGAGCAGAGCGGCAGTCTGGAGACCATGCTCGGCAAGGTGGCTGATGTTTATGAGCGGGAAGTGGAAACCAAAATTATGGCCTTTACCGCCTTGCTTGAGCCCACCATGATTCTTTTCATGGGGGCGGCGGTGGGCTTCATTGTTATATCTATTTTGTTGCCTATATTCGAAATGAATCAGATGATTCGCTGAGAGGGTCAAGACTGTGAACGAGGAAACTATGTTTGAACGAAATAAACGTCTAAATCCCTTGGGGAACGCCCAAGGCTTTACCCTGATCGAGTTGATGGTGGTGATGGTTATCTTGTTGATCCTTGCCGGTCTGGTTGGGCCTCGGATCATGGGGCGACCGGAAGAAGCTCGGCGAATGAAAGCCAAGGTTGATATCCAGAGCCTTGAGACGGCATTGAAGATGTATTATCTAGATAACGGCTCATATCCCACCACTGAACAGGGGTTGGATGCTCTGGTTGCTGCGCCCGCAGTGGGGAAGTTGCCGCAGGGCTGGCGTGAAGGCGGTTATCTGGAGAAGGGCCGGGTGCCCAAGGATCCGTGGGGGGGCGAATACATTTATTTAAGTCCCAGTGAAAAGGGTGACTATAACCTGATGACTTATGGCGCCGACGGTGAACCTGGCGGCGAAGGGAAGAACAGTGATACCAGTAACTGGGATGCGGAGTGATCCACCGTCGTAATCGTCAACAAGGCTACACCCTCATGGAACTGATGGTGGTTATGGTCTTGATCTCCATTATGCTGGCAGTGACGGTACCTAGGTTTCGCACCGCCTTGTTCCGTGATCAGTTGCAGTCCAGTAGCCGTCGTCTGGTGGGGTTGATTAAAGGGGTTCGTGCCAACGCGGTGCGTGATTACAGCGATTATCGACTCCATTTCGATTTTGAGCACGGGCGGATATGGGCTTCCCCCGAGGGGGAAACCGCGCAAAACAATGAGACTCCCGACATGCTGCAGTTGCCTGCTGGGGTCACTGTTCTTGACATCTGCTCCAGCGATGGCCGCAAGCAGGATGGCGGCGAAGGTTTTTTGTTCTTGAGCAGGAAGGGTTACGCGGATCAGGCGACAATCCATCTGGGTGAAGAAGACGGACGAACAGTTACCCTTTTTATCAGTCCCTTTATGGCTTCGGTGCGCATTGTGGACGGCTATCTGGAGGCGGAGGCGACGCAGTGATGGGATCAGGTTTTGCCCTCAGACGTTCGGATGGCTTTACCCTACTTGAGGTCATGGTTTCGGTGGTGATCATCGCCATCGCCTTGACTACGCTCTTTGGTTCACAGAGTCAAAGTGTTGCTTTGGCCTGTGAAGCACGTTTCTTTACCACCGCTCCTTTGCTTGCCCAAGAGAAAATGACGGAATTGACCCTTGCCGGACTGGCTGATGCCAGTGTTGACAATGGTGAGTATGATGATGATTTTCCCGGCTACAGTTGGCGAGTGGAGCCTCGTGACGCACCCATGGGCGTCTCCCAAGGAATTGCTCAGTTACTTAAAGGCGTTGATGTGGTGGTCAGTTGGGGCGAGCCGGAACGATATCGGTATCGACTGACCAGATACGTCTTTGATGGCCACTGATGATACTTTTCGGGAGTGAGAAGGTAAGGGGAGCTGGACCCAAGGGGGATGGGTTGGCAGCGCAAAAGCTTCGCGGATGGTTCCGCCTTGGCACTGTTCATGGTACGGCCACCGGCAGCGACGGTTTTACCCTGGTGGAGATCCTGGTTGCAGTTTTTATTTTCAGTATTGTTGTCTCTGCTCTTTATGGTGCCTACAGCAGTACCTTTCGTCTGGTGGGATCCACGCAGAAGCAAGCTGATGTCTATCAGATGGCCCGCATCGCCATGGAGAGGATCTCCGAGGATTTGGAGGCAGTGGCGCCTCCTCGTTGGCAAGGGGAAGGGATGGAGGAAGAAAGCCATTCCCTATTTGGAGTTGATGGCCAAGAGGATGGAAAAGAGGCGGATTCGTTGCGGTTTTGGTCGCGGGCGCATCTTTCTTTTTCCGGTTCGGGGTCCAGGGGGGGCTTGAGCATTATAAGCTATGCCGTGCAAGGGGCTGAAGATGGTAAAACCCTTGCCTTGTATAGGGTTGACGTGCCGGAGCAGGAACAAGGTGAAAGTGAGCGTGGTTTTCTGCTCTGCAATGGCTTGGTCGGGGTGAATTTTACCTATTTTGATCGAGAAGGAGAGCTGTCTGACAGCTGGGATTCCACCAGTGAGTCTTTGCAGGGTGAATTCCCGGCAGGTGTTGCCGTGGAGCTTGATTTTCTTGTCCCTGACAGCGATGCCAAGGTGATCAAATTTAGAACTGCAGTAATTCTGCCCAGTCGCGGCAACCGGGAAAAGGATTGAGCCTATGTTCCGGTTACTAAATAATCGTCGCGGGATGGCTTTGTTGGTCACCTTGCTGGTGGTCTCCCTGTTGACGGCGGTTACCGTTTATTTCTGCATCGCCATGCGCACCGATTATGTCTCTGCTGCAAATTTACGGGAATCATTTCAGCTTTCCGCCCGGGCTGGTTCGCTGTTCGATTATGCCAGAGCTGTTCTTGCCGTTGATGTCGCCGCAAACGAATATGATGCCCTCACCGAAACGTGGGCGTTACCAGAAGATTTGAGCGGGGACGCCAAGCAATTCTTTGCTGCGGAGGGTGAGCTGGAGATCATTGATCAATCCGGGCTTTTGCAGGTGAATGCCCTGGTAAGTGAGGATGGCCAGTATAATGAGGACGTCCGCGAGAGTTTTGTCCGCTTGCTGGTTCTTGCCGGTGGTGTGGATGAGGAAGATGCTGAGAATATTTCTGATGCGGTTAAGGATTGGCTGGATAGTGATGATGAAGTAACCCGCTTCGGGGCGGAGAGCGCCACCTATCTTTCTCGGCAACGGCCATGCAAGTGTAAAAACGGTCCCATTGAGAATTTGGCGGAACTGTTGTTGGTGCAGGGGATGAGCGAAGCGATTATGTATGGCGGCGAAAATGGTCCGGGCATCGCTGCAAGCCTTACCCCGCATGGAAATGACGGTACGGTTAACATCAATACTGCTCCCCCCTCGGTGCTATTGGCGCTGGCGGTAAACATGGATGCCGAAATGGTTGAGGGGATGGATGAATATCGTCGAGAGCCGGGCAACGATCTCTCCAGTCCGTTGTGGTATCAGAATGTCCGTGGTGATGTGAACATTGTGGGCGCGGGTGTGCAGAGCAGGTATTTTGAGATTGTCGCCATTGCCAAGAAGGGGCGGATGCAACGATCCGTACGTGGGGTGGTGGATCGAGTTGATAAGAATAAAATCGAAGTTCTGTCGTGGCAAGTAGAGTAATATGTTTAGTTTTATGCTTATTAACCCGGCTCTCGTTGTCGGTAATGTTATTTCTGTGGGAGTAAAATGATCGGCACCAGGGTTGGCATTGATATCCGCGACGACATGGTGGTCGCCGTTGAGGTGAAGGGGAGCCTGCGTCAGCAGGTGATTTCCAGAGTCGCTGCGGTGCCGCTGCTGGATGGAAATGGTCTCGCGGCGGCCCTTGCTGATGTTTGCGCGCAGATTGAGGCCTCGGGTGGTGATTGTGTCAGTGTTATTCCTGCCGGGCGTCTTTCTTTTCGCAATGTTAAAATGCCTTTTTCCTCGGCGAGAAAGATAGGGCAAACCATTGGTTATGAACTTGAAACCATGGTTCCTGCCGCTATGGAAGGGCTGGTGGTTGATTTCGCAGTGGCCACATCAGGAGCGCAACCGGATGTTTTGGCCGCCATGGTGGAGCGGCAATACCTTACCGAGTATCTGGGCCAGTGGCGGGCGGCGGCGGTGGAGCCAGCGCTCTTGGAGGTGAGAAATGTTCCTCTGGCCGGCTATTTAGCCCAACGTGCCCATGGCCCGGATTGTGGGTTGTTGCTGGATCTAAATCGTTCCGGTGGCGAGATGGTCTTGTTTCGAGCGGGGCGAGTGGTGCTGGTTCGGGATATCGTCGTTACCGGCGATATGGATTCGGCGGAGATGCGCGCGGAAACGTGCCGTCGCTTTTGCCGCGCGGTGATGAATACCGTTCGTTCTTATGGCAACGAAGGGGAAGTTGTAGCGCCCGAGACGGTTTTTGTCACCGGCCCGCTGGTGGGCGTGGCCGACGTAATGACACTCCTGGCCGAGTACATGGGCCTCCGGGTAGAGCGGGTTGATCTTGCCGCCCACGCCTCCATAAGTCTTGAGCCGACGGTGGCGGCACAGTGGGATGGTGCGTTGATGGATGGCGCTTTGGCTTTGGCCCTGCGGGGGCGTCGAGCTGAGGCGGGCAGCTTTAACTTTCGTAAAGAAGAGTTTGTCGTTAATCGTCCTTTGCATAGATTCAAGAAAGAGGTTGCTCTGGTGTCGGCCTTTGCCATGGTTTTGGTGGCCTTGACCGCCGCCAATCTCGGTTTCGAATATTTTTATTTGCAGCGGCAGTATCAAGATCTTGATGGGCAGGTAAAGGGAGTTTTTCGGGAAGCGTTGCCACAGGTAACTCGCATTGTCGATCCTGTGCAACAGCTGCGGGTCAGGATCAATGAAATTAAAAAGTCGTCATCGGGAAGTGCTAATGGCTGGGCCGAAATCTCCGCCCTGGCCTTTCTACAGGAAATATCTACCCGTGTTCCGGCCTCCTTTATGGTGCGCCTGACCCGCTTGGCCCTTGATCAGGAAGGGGCGAGGATTAAGGGCGAGACGGATAATTTCAATAACGTGGATGTGATTAAGAAGGATCTTGAGGCTTCCCCGCTGTTTCAGGAAGTGACCATAAGTTCCGCAAACCTCGATCGCACCGGTAATAAGGTGCAGTTCGAATTGCGTATTCAATAATGATTGGTTGTCGTTAATGAAACTTGCCAGGCGAGAAAAAATGTTGGTGGCGGTTGCCGGTGGTTTGGCGGTGCTGTTCCTGGTGCTGCAACTGCTGGTGTTTCCTTTCCTGGATAGGATGGATGGCCTACGCAGCGGCGTCAGCGCCAAGGAAGCAGCCCTGCAGAAAATGAAGGTCTTGCGCGATGAATATCGTTCTACTCGCCAGGGCTATCAGGATGTTGAACAACGTCTGGCTCAGCGCCAAAAGGGCTTTACTCTTTTTCCTTTTCTGGAAGCGGCTGCTGCCGGGGCCGCCATAAAGGCGAACATCAAGTATATGAAACCTTCCGAGATCGGCGTGGATGGCGCTCGTCGGGAGTTGCAGGTCGAGATGAAGCTGGAAAAGATTACCTTGCCGCAATTGGTGGATTTTTTGCGGAGGATCGAGTCTTCGCAGAATGTGGTTTCCGTGCGGCGGATAACGGTTCAGGAATCGAAAAGTATGCCTAGTTATCTAGATATTATTTTGCAAGTGGTGACCTTTCAGTGAGCAAGGTGGCATGGGATTGATGCGATGAAATGGTTGACGGCGGATGGGCAAAAATGGCTGGGGTATACCGTTTGGTTCCTGTTGGTGACGGTGCTGGCCTTGTTTGTTCGTATGCCCTCTGAGGTCGCAGCCGGTTTTTTGCAGCGGGCCTTTGCCCGCCAGATGCCGGGATATCGTCTGACTGTTGCCCAGGTGGCGGTGACGCCTCTGTTGCGATTGCGTGCTGCCGGGTGTCGGGTTGCTCCGGTTGGTGAGAGCCAGCCCGTCCTACAGCTGGAGAAACTATGGGTGGCGCCGTCTCTGTGGGGGCTGTGTATGGGGAGAAAAGAGGTCTCTTTTACCGCCAACGCCTATGGTGGCGAGGTGCGAGGCCATGTTGCGCTTCGCGCTGACGGTGCTTTCCCGCAGACTTTGTCAATGCAAATGACTGAGATCCAGTTGCGGCGTTATGCCAACCTGAAAAATTTGCTGGGCAGATATGTTGAGGGTGAAGTGAGCGGCGACGTTACCTACACCGCCGGTAGTGCGCGATTTAATGATGGCACTGGGCAGATGGATTTAACCCTTCGTAACGGCGAGGTTGAGTTGTTGCAGCCGGTGCTCGGTTTTTCCTCCTTAGATCTTGGCCAGGTGTCCCTTGCCTTGGAGATTGCCAAGGGCAAGGCGACGGTTCAGCGTTTTGACTTGGCAGGCAGAGAGGGACAGGGAACGATCACTGGTTCCGTGCATATTCAGGATAACCTGCTGCGCAGCGTCTTGTCTCTGCGCGGCGACATTGAGCCGGATAGGAATGCCTTTCGGGGAACGCCCGAGGGGGAGAGCGCTATGAAGGTGATGCAACAATTTTTACGCAACGGCAAGATCCGTATCGGTGTCGGTGGCACCTTTAAGCAGCCGAAGATTAGATTGCTGTGAGTGACCGGGGAAAATGAACAGTATTTCAAAAATTTACAGAACGGGATTTTTGCTCATCGCCTCGGCGATAATCATTTTTGCCGGGGTTGATCTCTTCTACAAGGTAGTTCGCTTGCGGCTGGCTGCCACGGTGGCGGTTCCGGTGCATGACACAGCCACTGTTCCGGCCCGGGAGAATCGTCGGCAAGCTAAGGAGCAGGTTAAGGGATATCAAGTCATTGTTAGCAGGAACTTGTTCGGGGCGGCGGAATCCGTTCTTGAGGATGTGCAGCTTGCCGATGTTGCGGATTTGCAGGAAACATCCCTCGATTTGACCCTGATGGGAACCATTGACAGTGACAGCAATGGTCGGCGGGCAATTATTCTGGATAATAAAACCCGGCAGCAGGATATCTATCGCGAGGGCGACAGTGTGCAGCAGGCCCTGGTGAAGAAAATTTTGCGAGGAAAGATTATTCTGCATCTGCGGGGTAAGGACGAGATCCTGAGCATGGCGGACGATAAAGCGTCGTCTTCTTCGGTTGCTGCTGCAAATTCTCTTCAGCGTAGGAGTAAGGGTAGATCGCGAGTATCCCCAGGCCGGCAGGTGTCGGAGATTGCCGTGGACGCAAGTGATGTCGATAAAGTGTTGAGCGACATCAATAATCTGCGGGTCGGGGTCTCCATGCGTCCTCATCAGAGCGGTGGTAAGGTTGACGGGGTTATGTTGACGGATATCAAAAAGAATTCGATTTTCAGGAAGCTGGGACTTCGTAAGAATGACATTTTGGAAAGGGTTAATGGTAAGCCGATCACCTCACCCGAAGAGACGGCTGGCTTGTATTCGACCTTGAGATCTGGTGAGCCGGTGTCCATGCAGTTGAAAAGAGGGGGCAGGCGGCAGACGATTAACTACACGCTTAAGGAATGATAAGGTTGTTGAAGGGGTAGTCGGTCGGGTTTTGTTGGGAAGGAATAGTTATTGGTAATGATTGCTCGTCTGGTTAGTGTCGCGGCAAAGAACGAGCAAAATGCGGCAATTCTTGCAGGACATGACACTAGGGCAAATCGTAAGGGATTGAATATGAGATTAGGTAGAAATTTTCGCGGCGGGTTTGTTTTTATTTGTGCCGTTTTGGTGTTGGTGGCTTGTTCTCTCGGTGGAGTTTCCACGGGGTTAGCTGCTCCGCCGATTAAGGGGAAGGTGGTTAAGGCTGCGGCGGTCAGTGCTGGCGGGCGTTATGTTACCATCGATTTTGACAGTGTTGATATCCGTCTGTTCATTAAGTATATCAGCGAGCTAACCGGGAAGAACTTTGTTGTCGATAGTGCGGTGAAGGGGACGGTGACCATTATTTCACCCACCAAGATTTCCGTTAAAGAAGCGTACAAGGTCTTTGAGTCTGTTCTCGAAGTGCATGGCTTCGCCACCGTAATCTCAGGCAGCATCGTTAAGATCGTTCCAGCTGTAGCTGCCCGTTCCAAGAATGTCGAAACCTTGTTGATGAATGATCCCGGGGTCTCGGAAGATAGGGTGGTGACACAACTTATTCCCTTGAAGTATGCCGATCCCAATGAGGTGAAGAAGCTATTTACTCCCCTGGTCTCAAAGAACAGTGTTTTGGCATCTTATGCTCCCACCGGGATGCTGATTGTTACTGACATGTTGTCCAATATCAAAAGACTCATGGAGATCACCAAAGAGATTGATGTGCTGGTGGTTGATGAAGAGATTAATTTTATTGTTTTGCAGCACGCCTCGGCCACCACTGTTGCCACCGCCTTGGCGCAGGTTTTTCAAACCTCGGCCCGGGCCGGGAGAAAGCCGGTGGCGGGGGCGGCGTCCTCGGCCATCAAGATTGTCCCGGATGAAAGAACCAATGCCTTGATTGTTCTTGCCTCCAGCGATGATGCAGATAGGATTAGGTTAGTTGCTGACAAATTGGATCAGGAATTGCCCCGTGGTGAGGGTGATATCCATGTCTACTATCTGCAGAATGCCAATGCCGAAGATATGGCTAAGGTGCTGAACACCTTGCCGGGCAAGAAAAAGTCTACCTCCGCTGGAAGCAAGGGCGAGGCCCCCGCTGTTTCCGCCGATGTGCAGATCGTTGCCGATAAGGCGACCAACTCCATGGTGATTACCGCCAAACGTGCTGATTACATAGTTCTTGAGGATGTGATTAAGAAGTTGGATGTGCCACGGAAGATGGTTTACATCGAAGCCTTGGTCATGGAGGTAAATGTTGACAAGGACTTTAAGCTTGGCGCTCAGTGGCGGGGTGGCGGCACAAATAATGGTGATGTCATTATTGGCGGGTTTAGTGGTGGCAGCGGTGATAATGCTTACGATGGTCTGAGCGGGGCTTTGCCTTCAGGGATTTCCATCGGGGTTCTGGGGAAGGGAATCACTGTCGACGGGATTACCTTTGCCTCTTTGGGAGCCATGCTGGATGCTTATAAAGATGATTCCGGCGTCAATATCATCTCCACCCCGCAAGTGCTCACCACCGACAATGAGGAAGCAGAGATTAAGGTGGGGGAAAACGTTCCCTATTTGACTCGTCAACAGACTGCCGGGACCACCACCAATGAATACAATACTTACGAGTATAAGGATGTCGGCGTTACCCTGAAGATTACCCCGCAGATCAACCAGGAGGGGGTGGTGCGATTGAATCTCTTTCAGGAAGTGATCAAGGTGAAGGGTGGTCTGGCGACCCTGCAACCCACTACTTACAAGCGCTCGGCCAAAACCACTGTTCTTGTTGAGGATAAGAATACCGTGGTTATCGGTGGTCTGATCGGTGAGGATGTCACCGAAGGCACCTTTAAAGTGCCTTTACTTGGTGATATTCCGGTCTTGGGATGGCTTTTCAAGTCGCACACTGAGTCGCGGAAGAAGACCAATCTTTTTATCTTCATCACTCCCCGGATTATCCGTAACCCAGCCCAGGCCACCGAGGTTTATCGGGAAAAGAAGGATTCAATGGAAGGCGTTAGGGATGGGGTTACTGATCTACTGGCGAAAAAAGATAAGGCGGCGGCAGAACGCCTCGCCGATGTTGGCTATGGATTTTTGACCGATGGTAAATATGGGCAGGCTGGGCTTTATCTCGAAGAGGCGCTGGCCCTTGATCCCAATCATCCTTATGCCCTTTTGAATATGGGGGTGGTTCGAGAAGCAGAGGGCCGACCGGCTGATGCCCTTGCTTTATATGCCAAGTTGATTGCCCTTGCTCCAGATGAGCGGGCGGTGGCTTCCACGGATGCTACCCAGCAGGGCGTAACCCTTGTTGCTGTCGCCCGCAAGAATATGCAGCGTCTGCTGTCCACTCATCCACAATTTAGATCCAGCATTGAGACTCCGCCCGTTATTGATGCCGAGGATCATGGCATGAACTCTTCTCGCAGGAAGGACGATGAATGAGGCAATTTTCTGTCCTCGTCGTCTGCTGTTGGCCCTTTGTTGTCGCTAAGTTGAATAATAGGTAATGGTTGTCATGCGCTTGATTGGTGAAATATTGCAGGAAACAGCTGGTCTTGCCCCTGAAATGCTGGAGTACGCCCTTGGTGTGCAGCGTGAGAAGGGGGGGCGGCTTGGAGAAATACTTGTCAAAAAGAAGGTGCTTTCCCCGGTGGCTCTTTTACAGGGACTTGCCGTGCAGTTTGACTATGGGTTTGTTGACCAATTGCCTGATGATATCTCGGCTGATTTTGTTGCCAGGGTGCCGTTGCCGTTTTTAAAGAAGTATAAGCTGTTGCCCCTTGCCGGTGAAAAGGTCGTGATCTGCAATGATCCGTTACTGTTTCAGCCCATGGACGACCTTTGCGGACTGTTGGGCTGGCCAGAGGCTGAAATACGGCTTGCGCCGGTGGATATTATCTTGTCGGCGCTTAATTCCCTGTATGACGTTAATCAGGGCTCGGCCGAGCAGGTTATTCAGGACATGCGGGATGAAGACACCCAGCAGATTATCTCCGATATTGAAGAAACCGGTGACCTTCTCGACGACACCAGTGATGCTCCGGTTATAAAGTTTGTAAACCTGATGCTTTCGCAAGCGGTGCGCGCCGGGGCCAGCGATATTCATATCGAGCCCTATCAGGAGAGTTTTAAGATCCGTTCCCGGGTTGATGGCATCTTGTATGACATGTTCTCCCCGCCCCGGCATATTCAGTCCGCCTTGGTTTCCCGAGTCAAGATCATGGCTAAGCTCAATATCGCTGAGAAGCGGTTGCCTCAGGATGGCCGGATTGAAATCCGTATTGCCGACAAGAATGTCGATCTGCGGGTATCCACCATCCCCACCGCCCATGGCGAGCGAGTGGTGCTCAGGTTGCTTGATAAATCAAATGTTCTACTCCGTCTCTCCTCTCTGGGTATGGATGGGGAAACCCTGGCCCGCTTTAATAAGCTGATCAAATTGCCCCATGGGATTATTCTAGTCACTGGCCCCACCGGCAGCGGTAAGACCACCACCCTTTATGCCGGGCTGTCATCTATCAATAGCGCTGCTATCAATATTCTTACCATTGAAGATCCCATTGAATATCGCCTCGAAGGGATCGGTCAGATGCAGGTCAATTCCAAAATCGATCTGACTTTTGCCCGAGGGCTGCGTTCTCTGGTTCGGCAGGATCCAGATGTTATTCTCGTTGGTGAGATTCGAGATATCGAAACTGCGCAAATTGCCATCCAGTCAGCCCTCACTGGTCATCTAGTTTTTTCCACCCTCCATACCAATGATTCCGCCAGCGCAGTAACGCGATTGGTGGATATGGGGATTGAGTCCTTCTTGGTTACGTCGTCGGTGGTGGCTATTCTTGCCCAGCGGTTGGTGCGTGTTCTCTGTGCAGATTGCAAGGAGGCGTACTCCCCTTCAGCAGAGGCGTTGGCCGGAGTTGGGATCACTGCCGAGATGGCTGCCGGACATACTTTCTATCGGGAAAAGGGTTGTTCTGAGTGTCTCAATACCGGTTATCGGGGTCGGGTCGGTATCTATGAACTGATGTTGATGGATGAGGCGGTCAAGAGTAGTGTCATAAAAAGTTCCGATGCCAATGTTATTCAGCGGGTTGCCATGGCGCAGGGGATGACCAACTTGCGCCAAGATGGAGTTCGCAAGGTCTGCGCGGGGGTGACATCCATTGAAGAGGTCTTTCGGGTGACGCAGCAGTGATGGTGGTGTTGTTAAGCGATGATTGCGAAAACATCAAGCTATTACCCCTTGGCGGGTTCGCACCATGCTCGATACTTCCCCCTGTAGGATTTCTCTTTCTCGACCCCACTTCCTCCGTAGAGTTTCCCCCTCTGGAGTTGTTTACCTCTCGCTCGAACTTTACCGCTTAACCATCAGTAGCAGTGCGACGCGATTTTGTCAGTCCCGGAACGACAATTGGTTTGGTGGCGAGGACGATTTTCTTGGTGTTCTAATTGCTTGAATTAAGATGGAATAATTACTATCAGGGCCCACGGAGTCATCTCCAGAGGAAAATATGATTGGATTTAAAGGGAAAAAATAAGGTAAAATCCTTTCTGAGATGTTGTTTCAATGTGGTATTTTTTGTGACTTTTTTTGTTTGTTAATGTGAATTTAACCCTGTAGGGGCGCATTGTGATGTTTGGAAAATTCTTTGGCAGGGTCTCTTTTGTCGTGCTGGCGGCAATGGTGTTTTTTGTTGCAGGCGGCGTGACGGTGGTTGGCGCTGTTAATCTTTCCCCCCCCGGTAAAAACTTTGTCGACATTGATCCCGTTCGCAATATGATCAGTGTCAAGCTGGTTAATATTGATATTGCCGATGTTGCCAAAGCCATTGCCCAGCAAGGAGATATCAATGTTTTCCTTGATGAGAACCTGAAAATTCCCCTTACTGCCAAGTTTGCAAATATGCCGTTGGAGTTAGGAATCAAACGTTTACTGGGGCCAATTAGTAGTTCTTTTATTTTTGTGGAGAAAAAAGGCGTGGATGGGAAGTCCATCTTTAAGATGGAAACCGTTAAGATCTTTAAGCAGGGAAACATGTTGGCAGCTAATTATGTTAATTATTCTGCAGGTAAGACGGTCATGGGTAATGTGAGTGGCAAGTCGGTGGGGGCTGGTAAATCGGTTCGCGGAGGCAAAGGTGGTTTTGGTAAACCCGGCAAGCTTGGTAAAACCAAAGCTCGGACGCCCGGTGCCATTCGCCATGCTATTATCGAAGCCCATGAAAATCTTTCCATGTTGCGGCGTAAAGCGCAAATGGAGACGGCACATGTCAATGAGCGGATAGCGGATTTGAAGCGGCAGCTCAGTGATAATCCGCCGGCCGAGGAGCGGTCAGGTTTGGTTAAATCATTGGGAACTGCAGAAAATCAATTGGTACGAACCAAGAACCTCAACAGCCGTCTGATAATTGAGGAAGAGAAGAATGTTCGCGAACTGGTGGCGGCACAAGCCAAAGCGCTGACGCCTCAGCAAATTACAGAGCGGCAGCAGTTGATGCAGCGGCAACAGCGTAGTCAACAGCAACAGCAACGACAGCAGCGCAGGAATCAGTAGCGGCCCTTAGCTGGGCGCTTGTTTCCTAGATGATGAAATGTGCAGTTAGACGGTTATGCTGCTAGTTCCATGGAGAGGAAATTTTAGCATAACTTTTGTTTGAAAATAGTGTTGTTAGGTGGCCTATGTGGCTGCTATTTGTATTCAAAAGAGGAGAGGAGACTGGTAATGACGGAATTTAAGGTTGGGCAAACAAGAATGAAGAGGAGTGTTCTGGGGTTACTGGCCTCTGTGATCCTTCTAGTGGTTGGGGTGGTGCAGGCATCTGCCGCAACCTATACAGTTGCCGACTACTTTCCCATAAACGACGGCGATATCCAGGCTTGGGCTGGTAGCCACTCTGATTTTGGACCTGTTGATAGTGACGTAACTACACCTGAAGACTTTATTGCTTTACTCTCTACCTTGCAGCCAATTGAAACCGAGGAAGGTATCGGTACCCAGTTTGTCGAAAGGTTTACTCCCTCCTGGGTGTCAAATGTCTCCGACAGTGCAGGTTATGCTTATCGGTTTATCAGTCCCCATGATGGGTTTTCAGTTTATTTCGACGGTCAGGGTAATCTGGTCGACCGTGGTTCTGGACACATGATTTGTGCAGATGGTATTCCTGTCAAGCGGACGTATATCCTTGATATGGACGCTGGGGCAGGATATGGCACCTATCTTTTGCCAGCTACGGTTGATGATTCGGCAGGTTCAAATGTTTATGAAACCCTGCTGCGCTATTTGGAGTATGACGAAACAGGTGCGCTTACTGGCGGATACGAAGAAGCAAATTGGCAGTTCACCGTACAAGGTGAGACAGCGTATACCTTAAATGGGACACCCGTAACGGCCTTGCAAATAGATCTGGTAAGTGAATGGGCAACCATGGATCCTTCCGGCGTTGTTGTGCACAGGGAATACGAGCAAGGATCTTGGCTTCTTGTTCAGGATATAGGTTTTGTTAATCGAACAGGGATTATTGCCGAGTCTGGGTCGGAAACGTCCTTGCCTGTGGTGGAGTCGTATGCGACTGACCTTTTGTATTATGTTAGCGGTACGAATGAGGTTGTGCCGAATGCGTCAATTGCTTCCTTTACTGGCACTATAACTGGTGAAGATACTACAGGTCTTAACGTGGCATTAAGTAAGCGTGTTAATGGCGCTCAGGCAAAATTGGGATTGTTTGTCTCCGTAGCTGATCTTCCGACCATGGAGCCGACTGTCTACTCCATGGCTCCGGCAGATAAAAACGGAGTTTATACCCTCTTTTATGATTCGGCTCTTATCCCTGGTGGGATTCAGGCTGAGGCGCGCGGATTTACGCCGTATACCGAATATATTGATGCGACATTACAGATTCAGAATTTTGATTACACTTTGATTAATGATCCTAATGCCTTGCTGTGTGATTATGGAGATCTGCCCTCCGATTCTGGTGGCTCCACCGGCGTTGGTTATTATTTGAGCGGTCAAATTTTCGTCGATGGGGATGGTAATAATCTTTATTCAGCGGAGTTCGATACGCAAGTAACTTCCGGGCTGATGATTGATGTCGGTTGTATGGATGATTCTGATATGTATTATTGGAATACTGCATCGGTTGGTAGTGATGGCAGCTACTCCATTGAATTGCCGGTTGCTGTTGCTGACTGTGAAATAGGTGTCTGGCCTGACTACCAAACCTATAGTGCCTTTATGGGGGGGTATTTTTCTGGGAGTTTAGTCAGTGACAATCTCTATAGTGGTTCTGTTGGTAATTATGAATATAAGACCGTGGTGCCGGTAAACAGTGCGGATGTTGCGGTAAATATGGCGATCAGCGAAGGTGTCGCTATCACTGGTTATGTCTATGGTCCAGGTGGTGAAGGGCTGGCCAATGTCTGGGTGAATGCCTGGTCGGAGAGCACCATGCAGTACGGTGACGGACAGACTGACGCCACTGGTGCTTTTACCCTTAATGTTGAAGAAGGTACTGGTTATGATTTGAACGTCTGGGTTGACACCTATGCCAACCCGGATGCTGCCCTCTATGTGAGTGGTAACTTTATTGATGATGATCTCGGTAGCGGTTCTGATCCTGGTCCTGATACCTCATGGAGTGGTACCGCTTCCAATGACTGGGAGAATCGAACCCTCATTGATGTTGGCCCTGATGGAGTCAGCGGTGTCGCCATTACCTTGAGCGCCGGAGTTACGGTGAGCGGTACGGTCACCGATGGCACCGATGGTATTGCCAATGTTTGGGTCAATGCCTGGTCCGAAGACGGCGGCTGCGGCGGCGGTGAAACCGACGCCAATGGCGACTTTATCTTTGCCGTGCCTGAAGGCACCGGCTATGAACTGTATATTGATACCTGGAATCTCAACGATGGCCTGATGGGTGGCAACTTCGTCGATATTGATGGCGGCGCAGGACTTGATCCTGGCGATGATGGAGAATGGTCAGGTACTGCCGGCGGTGACTGGGAGACGAGAACCCTGTTTGATGTTACCGAGAGTGGTGTGAGTGGTATTCTTGTTCAACTTGCCGGTGGCAACAAGATTTATGGGCATGTTTACAAGAAAGAAACCGACGGGACATTAACTCCGGTCTCATGGCTGTGGGTTGATGCCTATTCTGAAAACTCCAATGGTTGGGGCGGAGCGTCCACGGATGAAGCAGGTGCCTTTTCCATGGTGGTACCACCAGGGGTTGGCTATCGGGTGAGCAGCTGGCCTTGGGAAGGTGATTACGTTGGTGGTTTTTGGCACAAAACTATTCTCCAGAATGATACAGTGGAGGGTATTGAGGGTAAGTTGACTGCCGATTGGGATGCCGCTACTAAGCTGGATCTCTCTGCTGGGGATCAGAATATCAATCTTATCCTTGGGGTTGGTGTTACCATTTCTGGTCGTGTTCAGGATACTTTTGGGCAACCGATCCCATGGGTTTGGGTTGATGCCAGTTCTGACAATAATGGCGCTTGGTATGGTTCCAGTGCCGATCAAGAAGGTAACTATCGGATTCCTGTCCCACCGGCTGGTGATTACCGGGTGCAGGTCTGGAGCAACGGTACCTATCAGACCATCTATTATAATCAGGCCACGCGCTGGGAAGATGCTACCTTGGTCAGCACCATCGATACCGCAACTGGTGCAGGAGTGCCTGCAACCGGAATCGATTTTACCCTCAGTAACGGGGAGGCCATTGCCGGAACCATCAATAATTTAGCGAGCGGCGATGGGGCTTGGATTGATGCCTGGAGTGACACCACCTGGTCGTGGGGTGGTACCAACGTAACAGGTACCGGCTCAGTCGATGGTGATGCATTTACCATTAACGGACTTGTTGCTGGATCCGATTATCAGCTTAGTGTTTGGGCTGATGATGGTTATAAAGGTGGTTATGTGCAGATTGATGGTTCCCTTGGTAGTTGGGAATCAGCTGCTGGAATTGCCACTGGCAGTACAGATGTTGCGATTAATATGTCTCAAGGAAAGCAGATTTCCGGTACCATCTCTGGATTGGCTTTGGGTGAATATGCCTGGCTTGATGCTTGGAGTGAGTCCACCTGGAGTTGGGGTGGCAATGATGTAACCAAAACCGATGAGAATAACCCAGCCTATAATATCAAGGGGTTGGGGGCTGCCAATGATTACCGGGTTTCCATTTGGGCAGAAGGATATGCCAACGGTTATTACGGTGGTACCCCTGGCGCAATTGGTGCTGCACCGGTTAATTGGGAGCAGGCAACCTTGCTTGACCTGAGCGTCGCTAATGTTGCCGAGGTGAACATTGAAGTTTCGGCTGGGCAATCTATCAGCGGCACCGTAAGCGGTTTAGGTGCTGATGGTTGGGCTTGGATTGATGCTTGGAGTGACTCCACCGGTTCTTGGGGTGGCGCCGAAATACAAGGTGATGGCACCTATGTCATTAATGGTTTGGGTCAGGCCACAGACTTCCGCGTTTCCATTTGGGCGGATGGTTTTACCGGGGGATTTTATAGCGCCGACGGCATAACCTACTGGGAAGGTGCCGATTTTGTTAATACGGCAGATGAAACGGTTGATGATGCTATCAACTTTACCTTGGATGCAGGTGATACGATTTCCGGAACTGTTACCGGACTTGATGTTGGAGAATGGGCCTGGATCGATGCTTGGAGTGAGAAAACTTGGAGTTGGGGCGGCACCAATGTGGTTGGCGCTCTTGATGTTGACTCCGGTGAACCTGTTGTCGAATACTCTTTAACCGGCTTACGAACCGCTAACGACTACGAGATTTCCTTGTGGCCCGATGCTCATGCTAAGGCGATAAAGGCAGGGATAGATAGCAGTAACAATCCGACGAATGTGAATTTTGTTGTCAGTGTCGGTGAATCTATTTCTGGAACGGTTTCAGGGGTTGCCGCTAATCAGTGGGTATGGGTTGATGCTTGGAGTGATTCGACCTGGCAATGGGGCGGTGCCGATGTCAAGGTTGACAGCGATGGTAACGGTACCTATGAAATCAAGGGCTTGGCCAGTGCTACCGATTATAGGGTGAGTGCTTGGGCCGATAATATGAGCCTTTTCTATACCAGTGAGGGCGGTACCACAAACTGGTCTGCTGCTACCTTGGTTGATGTCACCGATGATACGGATGACATTGCGGTTAATTTTGACTTCGCTTCGCAAACCCTTTATGCGATCAGCGGCACCATCGCCGGCATTCAGTCCACCGATACGGTCTGGATTGATGCTTGGGACGATGCCACCTGGGCGTGGAGCGGTACTTCGCGGGTAGGAAACGGCGACTTTACCGTTGAGAATCTACCGGTGGGGAGTTACCGGGTTGCTGTATATGCTTGGGAATATGCCGATTCTTACTACGATTCCGATGCTCTCGATAGCAGCCGGTTGACTCCGGGATGGGATAATGCTGAATTGGTAGCTCTTAGTGGTGATACTGCAATTGGCACCTTAACCTTGTCGACGGGAATCACCCTCTCCGGTACCGTTACCAATGCCGGGTCGCCCATGGCCAATGTTTGGGTTGAGGTTCATAATTCCACCAATGGCCGTTGGTTAGGTGCTTGGTCTAATAATGCTGGAAATTATGAGATCACCGGCATTATGTCAGGAAGTGATTTGATGGTCAGCGTCTGGACCGTTGAGGGTGAGTGGAGTGCTGAACTTCCCACGGTCAGCGAGGACACTATTCAGGACATAACCCTTGGCGACGATGCGGCCGAAGGCGGCATTGTCGGTAATGTAACCTTGGATGGCGTTGCTAAGGAAAACGTCGCGGTGTATCTCCTCGGTGAGGACACAACTCCGGCAACCTTTATTAATGCCGTGGTCACCGATGAAGACGGTAACTATGCCTTTGGTGGTTTGTCGACAGCAACTACGTATTTGGTCAAATTTGTCGAGCCCTCCTCAGTTGCTACTGATGATCAGGTCGGAGTTGTAGTCACCGCCGCTGCTGATACTACGGTTAACGCAGCGCTGTTAACCCCATAAAAAGTGCATTTTGATATACAAACGGCACGCGGATTTCTTCCGTGTGCCGTTTGTATATTGCATTTGGGGAATTTCTTTAATAATACCGCATTGTTTATAGGGTGGAGTTTTTTTTTGTACTCCATCCATTTTTATGCTATGAGATTGTAGAGAGAGAAAAGTCAATGATAAAAAGGGAGAGGGGATACTCAATGGAACGTATTTTACGATTGTTGGTTCTGTCATGTTTTCTTGTCGTCGGAACGGTGACTTTCGCTTTGGCGGCAGCGCCGAGTGCTCCGACTGGGGTGGGAAGTACAACCCATACCGCCGGGGTGACTTCAACAAAAAATAAAATTTCTATCAGTTGGACCACCGCAGTGGCTGTCGACGACATTCTCAGTGGGTATGCCACGGTTTGGGATCATTCAGCCACTACTGATTTGGTGATTACCAAAACCTTGAGTGCTGCTGCAACCTCCACCACCTCTCCCAGCCTTTCAGATGGTACCTGGTATTTTCATATTAAGGCTGTTGATGCCGGAGGCGAATACAGCACCGTGGTTACCGTCGGTCCTTATACCATTGATACCGTTCCGGCTGTCAGTGCAATTTCACCTGCAACCGGCAGTAATGGAACCACGCAGTCCGTGACCATTTCCGGCACTGATTTTATGGATGGAGCCACCGCCGCTGTTGGTACTACCGACATGGCCAATGTGACTTTTTCCTCGGCAACCTCTTTGACTGCCACCGTCCCAGCCGGATTGGTGGCTGGAACCTATGACGTAAAGGTTACTAATCCTAACTTAAGTTATGGCGTGCTTTCTAATGGTTATCAAGTTACGTCCAGCAACACCGCCCCCACTGTTACGATCTCCCCTTCCGCCGCTTCTATTACCTTACCGAATTCTTCGACACTGACCGCCACCGGTACGGATGCTGAGGATGACTCTCTTTCTTATACTTGGACCGTATTGTCTGTCCCCACAGGTGCAGTAGTCACCGACGATTACACTCTTACCCCGACTTCCGGTACCAGCACAACCTTTGCTGCCCCCAGTACTTGTGATGTTCCTGGTGTCTATACCATCAAGGTCACAGTCAGTGACGGTTCGTTGTCTGGTTCAGCCACCCAGGAAATCGTTGTTAATTCTTCAACCAATGAGATTCCGGTTGCCAATGCAGGCAGTGACCAACAAGTCGTGGCGGGTTCTCCTGTTTCTCTTGACGGCAGTTCTTCCACCGATGATGGCAGTATTACTTATGCTTGGGCCTTTAGTTCCGTGCCCACCGGTTCCACTGCCGAGTTTGATTCGGCGACATCTGCAACGCCAAGTTTTACCCCTGTTGTTGCCGGTAACTATAGCATCGCCCTGACGGTAACCGATGGTTCTGCTGCCACCGATTCCGATACGGTGGTAGTATGGGCCAATGCTCAACCGGTGGCTGATGCCGGTATCGATCAATCGGTGCAGACTGATGATGTTGTAACCTTGGATGGAACCGGTAGTTCCGATGCCAATGCCGCCACCACCTTGACCTACACTTGGACTCTCATCGATCCCAGCAGTGGTGATGCCACTGCCTCGTTAACCGGTGCCACAACCAGCGCGCCTTCTTTCACCGCGTCAAGCGTTGGAGACTACGTTGCCACCCTAACTGTTAATGACCAGTCCGGCTTGGCAAACGCCGCTTCGGTGGCAGACACTGTTACCATTAGCGTTTCGAACAATCCGGTACCCGTTGCCAAGGCAGGCCCTGACCAGAATGTGACGAATACGGATGCTGCTGGAATCGTGGTGATTGTCGATGGCTCCGCCAGCACCAATCTGCCGGATGATGGGAGTGATCCTGTATCATATTCTTGGCAGTTTACTGCAAAGCCGACAGATTCGACCTATCCGTTATCGTCGGAAGTAGCTGCAACTGCTGTTTATAATTTTACCACCGAAGTTGGAATCACCGGTACCTATACCTTGCAATTGACGGTTACTGACGGTGCCTCGCAGAGTTCTCTGGATACCGTTGATATTGTTGTCAGCCCTGACACTGTATCGACTACCTATAGCTTGATCACAACATCAACAACCAATGTTAATGCGATCGGGTTGATTTATGAGAGTACTGGAATCACTACTGCCCATGAACTTGGGCTTGCCATTGGGGCGAATTGTGATTCTGTCGCTAAATGGGATGCTGCTGGGCAGATTTATGTGTCGCATGCAATGGCGGCAGCGACTTTTAATAACTTCGATTTGGAGGTGGGCCAAGCGTATTTTGTTAGTGTTACAGCTGATACTTCGTTCACCCTCACGGGCTCATTACCTTCAAGCAAAACCTTATCTTTGATAACTACGGCTTTGACGAATGTTAATGCCGTCGCTTTGCCGACAAGCAAGTCGTCAACAGTAACCACAGCCCATGAACTGGGTACTGATATTGGCAATGTGGATTCCGTTGCTAAATGGGATGCTGCCGGGCAGATTTATGTTTCGCATGCGATGGCTGCGGCCACGTTTAATGATTTTACTGTTTCGGAAGGTAGTGGTTATTTCGTTAGTGTGACTGGCGCAACTTCATGGGTATGGTAAATGAATATTTATAAAGAATATTGTTATAATACAGGAGAAGAGATTATGGGTTCGGTAAAACGAATATGTTCGTTTATGTTAATCTTGTGCATGAGTGTGCTCGTATCCGAAGTTGCATTTGCGGGCACACCTCATCTTGTTTTCGGAACCGTCGTTAATTCAGACGGAAGTACTCCCGCTGCGAGTGATATAGAAATTACTGCTTATATATCAACTCGTACAGATGAAGTACTTTCAACCCCGACAACAGCTAACTATGATGGGGCAACTTGGGGACTCGATACAGGAAACTTTGCAACATCCTGGAGTGCTGAAAACGGTGATGTATTAGTTGTTAGTTTGCTTAATACGACAAATTTTGAAGGGGGGCAGGTACAAGTCACCTTGACCAATGCCGGTGCTGATGATGCTGGGGCTGTAACCCTTGCAGCTTTGACCCCAACAGCTTTGACCATAACTCCTTCTAGTGCAGCTGTTCAGTCCGGCAGTACGCAACAGTTTACTGCTGTCGCCACTTTTGACGGCATAAGCGGAACTCCTGATGTATCTAGCAGTGCAACCTGGACTTCTTCTGATACCGATAAAGGAACCATTACTGCAACCGGATTGTTGACGGCAGTACATACCGGTACTACCGACGTAACAGCAACATTCGGTTCTTTAACCAGCGCTGCCAGCACGGTTACTGTTTCGGCAGGCGCCGCTGATGCTTCTTCCTCGGCTGTAAGCGCTTCAACCGATCCTGTTACTGTAAGCGCCGATGGCAGTAACTCCGCGACGGTAACGGTTTCATTGTATGATGCGAATCTCAACCCTGTTACCAGTGAGACCGTAACCATCACCTTGAGTGGAAGCGGAAATTCAATTGATGGAACAGCTTATAGCGCTCCTGTTGCCTTGGCAACGACCACTAACGCTAGTGGCCAGGTTACCTTTCAACTCAGTTCCACAACCGCTCAGGACGTAACAGTTACTGCAGCAGCGGGTGGAACGACCATAACTGATACCGCAGTTGTAACCTTTGCTGCTGGCAGTTTTAGCGCCTCCAGCTCTACTGTAGTCGCGGCGCCTAGTAGTGTGACCACTGATGGCGGAGCGACAGCGACGATTACTGTAACCCTGATTGATGCGCTGGGGAATGTTGTTCCTAGTCAGACGGTAACCCTTGAAGCCAGTGGCTCGAGCAATACCATTGTTCAGCCGGCAAGCGTTACAGATGGAAGTGGGCAAACCAGTGGCACCATTGCTTCCACCTTGGCAGAAAGTAAGACTGTTACTGCCAAGGTTGGTGCAGATACAGTAGGTACCTGTACCGTTACTTTTGTTCCCGGTGCTGCATCGCAAATTGCTCTCGCGGCTGGCAAAACTACCTTGGCCAGTGATAGCAAAGGCAACACCACCATGACTGCGACGGTCTTGGATGCTAACGGTAACACTGTTGTTGGTGATAGTAGCACGGTGGTGACTTTTGCCATTGCCGACGGTTCTGGTGCGGATGGGGTAAAACTTGCTTTTGCCGACGGCGCTACTAACCCGGCAACAGTGACTAATGGTGTCGCTACCATTGGCATCGTTTCTGTTGCTGGTACCGTTACAACGCCACCGAACGTGGATACCGTTACTGCTACATCGGCTCCGGTTCTTACGCCAGTGCCTGTCGCGGGTATCGATATTAATATCGTTAACTTCTCTATCGAAGTTAGCGCTCCGGCGGCACCGTTCTATGCTGCTTCTACCGGTATTCATCTGGTGACCAGCGCTTCTACCCCGACCACGGCGACCCTTGCCGGGGTTGGTAGTGTCACTGGTGATTATAGTTGGGCCTTGACCGGCGACGGTGCCATCAGCAGTACCACCGCTGATTCCATTACCTTTACGTCGCCAGAAAGCATCACTGGTGACTCTACTACCGCGACCATTACTTTAACCAGTGTATCAGATAGTGCCTTGAGCGATACGATCACGGTTACTGTTTACAATCCTCTTGCTGTGACCGCGCCCACTACCGCCATCGGTGTCGCTGTTGGCGGGACGAGCACTGTAACCGCATCCGGTGGTACTGGTACTTATGGTTTCGAAAGCAGCAATACTGCTGCTGCAACCATTGATGCCGCCACCGGTGTTATTACCCCGGTGACCGCCGGAACCTTGACTGTAAACGTCAAGGATACCACCTATGGCGATTTTGCCACTGCCAATGGCTTCCGGGCTACCACGGCTCAGATCGAAATCGTGGCCCCCATCGCCATCAGCGGTGTTACTGTTGTCGACGCGGCAACTTCAACCACTTTTACTGCCACCGGCGGTACGGGTACCGTGGTTTGGTCTGCTTCTGCCGGAACCATCGATAGCAGCACTGGCGAATATACTGCTCCGGCAGTTGCCAGTGGTAACCAGGCCGTTACCATCACCGCCACAGATGCTACTTACAGCGATGTCCTGACCACGCAAGCCGTATCGGTTTATGCGGCGGCGAACATTGATTTGGCTGCGGATTATGTTGACGGCACCCCGTCGACCTATCCTATGTTAAAATTTACCACCAATACAACTCTCACCGCTGCAGATGACACTCGTAATTACACCTGGGCGGTAACGGCTTGGGATGGAGCAAGTGCTGGTTCCATTACCGGAACCACCTTTACCTTAGTTCCTGATGTCTTGTTTGGTGTCAGCGGTGCAGGTGTCTATACCGTTACCTTGACTGATTCCGATAATTCAGCTTTGGCTGCTGGTACCTTGAGGGTCCGGGTGCCGATGAAGATTGCGGCAACGGTTGGTGACGTCGCTGGTATATACAAAACCGATACCGATACCGGTGATACCTTCACCGTTACCGGCGGTCCGTCGGTCAATGATTATCTCTTTACCGCTCTTGATGTTAACGGCAATGCCGCTGCTGCAGATACTGTTGGTACCTTTACAACATCAACCGCAACCAGCAACAGCGATGTTTTTACCTTTGCCACTATTAGTGAGTTGACCGGTTTCCAAGTGCAGGTGAGCTTGGATAGCAGTTCCACCGATACCAACACGGTACGGTTGATAGCCGATGGTCTTGGTTCTGTTTCCACTCCTGTTTACTGGGTAATGCCGGTTGTAACTGTTACCGGTACTGTGGTTGATGCAAACGGTGATCCTCTTGTTGGGGTTACTGTAACACCTACCTTTGATGCGACTCTTGCTTCACAAACAACGGATTTCAATGGTGATTTTACCTTCGCTACTGCCTTGGATGATGTTGGTGTTGCATACAAATTCCAGCTTCACTTGGTTAACTATATAGACAAGGTTGTAACCAGCACTGAGATTGCTGCTGGGGATGTTACCCTTGAATCCCTTGGTGCCGGAGGTACCATTACTGGTGTCATTACCGCAGGAGCAACACCCACCACAGGAATCACCGTCAAGGTGAAGGCTGATGGCTCCTATATTACTGACAGTGCTGGAGCAGCGATTACTGTTTATGCTGATCCAGCAGGTGCCTATTCCTTCCCGGTTCCTGAGGCTTTTGCCAATGCAGCGACCTATACCGTGGAAGCTCGTAAAACCGGCTATATCTTTGGTGACTATGATAGTGGCACAGATCAGGGCATCCTGACTGGTGTTGCTGTTGGTGATACCACTGCTAATCTTACCTTGAATCCGGTCACTATCATTACAGTCACTCCTGTAGTAACTTTCAGTGATGATGGAGATGACACCAATGATAATGTGCAGGTGAAGATTACTGCCGACGCCGGTGGTACAGCTTTTGCCGGTACGGTTACGGAAATCTCGGTAACGGATTCTGCTGATGCGGCGGTAACCCTTGATGCCTTTGCCTCTGCTGGTGCTAATACGTGGAGTTTTACCCACGATGCCTATGAAAACTTTACCATCACCATTAAGGCGGATGCCGGTGATGATAACGATGTCGACAGTGGTTATGTTGCTACCAAGACTTGGAGTTATGTCAAGTCTGTGACCGTTCCAGTGGTAACCGCAATTGCCAATCCAGTTATTGCCGGAGGTACCGCTACTTCCGGGACTACTGGTATTACTCTGCCTCCTGGTGGTTTGACTGGTGAAGTTATTGACACCGTCACCGTGGTAATTGGTCAGGCGGATGCTTCTTCTGCCGGGGCAACTTTGATTACTGGTTCGGAAATTGTTGAGGTTGATCTTATTGACGCCTCTGGTGCTGAGTTGGATAACTCAACCATTGGTCGTATAGAAATCACCATGGCCTTCGATCCCACCGTGGTTACGGTAGGTAGTCTGGAAAGTGGTTCTTATGTGATTTATCATGCCGCCGATATGTCTGCACTTGTTGCTGGCACAGCCATCGCCGTACCGGTGAGTCAGATCGTTGGGGATGTTGATTACACCAACGGGCTGGTGACCTTCTGGGTTGACCATCTCTCGGCCTTTGGTCTTGGCTTGCCTGCTAGTATCGCGTCAGCAGCTGTTGACAATGGTGGCAGCAGCTCCTGTTTTATCGCTACTGCTGCTTACGGTTCGCCCATGGAGAAGCATGTCATGGTACTGCGCAAGTTCCGTGACCGTTACTTGCTGCCTAACTCCATTGGTAAGGCTTTTGTGCAAGCGTACTATCACTACTCACCGCCTTTTGCTAACTTCATTGCTCAGCACGACGTGTTGCGGGGTATCGTTCGCGTAGCTCTTCTGCCGCTGGTTGGCATGGGTTATGTTGCGCTCTATCTCTCACCGTTGCAGATCATGTTGTTGGGGATGGTGATGGTGGTCTTTGGTATTGCTTTGGCTACCATGCGCGCCCGGCGGAAAGAGCATCTTGATCCGGCTGGCTAAACAGTAGTATTTGCATAATCCTCATCAAGGGAGACAGCTTCGGCTGTCTCCCTTTTTTTATGCATTTTAGTTGCTAGGTGTTGGGCAAGTTGCTGGGAGAATGATTGCGGGGGGGGATCTACCTCTTGCAGTGGTTCAAGAATTGAAAATGGTTCAGGATCGCTTTGAAGTAGGGTATAATTTTAGAGCTGTCCTAGATAATGAAAATTATCTAGGACAGCTCTAAAATTTTTATAGATTGCAACGGTAATTCGTTGGTTCGGTTTTGAGTTAGTATGGGGGGCAATCGTGGCTGGAATTGGGAAAGTCGTCGGTGGGATAGTGGGTGTTTTGATGCTTTTGTCCGGTTTGTTGACTGCTGCTGAGGCTGCAGTGACTACTGAGGATATTCGTAATGAAATTGCTCTCCAGATAGAGTCAATTCGCGAGCAGCAAGACTTGGCGGCACTGATCCTGGATTCTAAGTTGGCTGAAATAGCTACCGCTCATTGCATTGAGATGGCGGCAGAAGGTGTATTGGCTGTTGGGGAGCCCACTTTCGTTGCTCCGGCTGATCGTGCTCGTGCCAAGGGGGTGACTGATTTCGTTCATCGGTTGTTGGTTGCCAAAGAGGCAACGGGTGCTGAGTTACAGTCCCATCTACAGACGGCGGATAGTCTCTCTGTGCTTACAGACCCGACCATGACCCATGTGGGTATTGGTGCGTTTGTCGCTGATGATGGCAGTTGCTGGCTTACCATCCATATGGTTGAGCGGGTGATTACCTTCAGCCCCTTTAGGTTCAACTCCTGGTTGCGTGCAGGAGTCCCCCGGCAGCAGGTAACGGTTTCTGGTCACCTTAGCGGTGAGATGGTGCGAGTGCGGGTTCTCTTTGCTGGTCAGGAAAAAGTGGTCGCTGAGAGTGAAGTAGATGGTGATGGGGATTTTACTGCCTCTATCCATCTGGATAAGGGCAAAGGGCTTTATCGGATCAGTTTTGATGTCCGCCGTGACAATGTGTATCGTCAAACTAATATCTTCGACTACACGGTGCGTTAGCCATGCGATTAATCTCCAGAATTTGTCTCACAGCCCTCTGCTGGATGTTGTTTGTGCCTTCAGCGCCACAGGCAACTGTTTACAATTACAGTGGTTCCATGCACGCGGTAATTCCGGTTGAGGATACCGTCACCATTGATGTTTCAAGCGATGTCACGCAATTAACTTATCTTTATCCCCTCCCAAACAGTTACTCGTATGCGGTCAACAGTCAGACTGTGACGGTGTTGCCGACACAGTCATTTGTACCGGCCCCTAACTCGGCAACTTTGGGTGAGGATTCTTATGGTAATCCCTTTTGGGAATTGGTCTGGGATGTGCTTCCAGCCGGAAATATTAGTGGCACAGTTAGTTATACGGTGGAAACCACCGCAGATTTTGATTCCTTTGTCACCAGTGATCCGTTTCCGCTCTCGGCAAGTGAAATTCCTGATGATATTCGTGAGACCTATTTGGTCGCAGGCGATGAGGTTCAGTCTGATAACCTTGAGCTGATTGCCTTTGCCGAGAGTCAGGCGGATGGTTTTGATCAGCAGTGGCAAGTGGTTGATGCGCTGGTGGGGTGGGTGATGGATAATATTACTTATGCCCACAATGATTCCATCGATGCTCTCTCCACCTACCAGGATCGTTACGGGGTCTGCAGCAACTACTCGTTGCTTTCCTGCGCCCTGTTGCGGGCGGTGGGTATTCCCGCTCGTTATGTAAGCGGGGTTGCCTTGAGTAAGGTGTATAATATGCCGTGGCCAGGTGGCGGCTGGGTGACTGCTGATTGGGGTGCTGGCAACCATGCTTGGATAGAGGTCTATTATCCTTCGCTGGGCTGGATACCCTACGAACCGCAGCGGGATCTGCATCATATCGATACCCATCGGATTACATATGGGGTGGCCCCGCAAGATAGTGGTCTCATAGCTGGTTCTATGTCTTGGTATACCTCTTCCAATGCATCGGTAAGTATGGAACGCTCACTTAATCCGCCACTTAATTTGAATCCCCCTGCTGATATGTTTTGGAGCACAGGCGTTACTGAAGGCGTTGTCGACGAAATTAATCTCACTTACGTGAGCGAGGAAGAACGTCATACGCAATCCATATACGATTATTATTACAGCCCGGTGGTGATATTCAATAATCCGCCGTTGGCGTCCTCTGCTTTTTTCGAAACCGACCAAGATGTGGTTCTGGCCGGGGCGCTTTCCGGCAGTGATGCAGACGGTGATGCTCTTTTTTACACCATTGTCGCCCAGGGTGCTTTGGGTGTGGTAACCATTGCTGATCCAGCTCTTGGCACTTTTCTATACGTACCTGCGTCGGGAGTAAGTGGTTCTGACACGTTTACCTTTAAGGTTAGCGATGGTTACGTTGATTCCGAGATGGTTACAATAACCGTAGCAATTATGGAGGTGATCCTGGAGCCGGATAATGATGGTGATGCCATTATTGATAGTCTCGATCCTGATGATGATAACGACGGGATGCCGGATAGCTGGGAGGTTGCCAATACCTTTGATCCTTTTGATCCTGCCGATGCCGCTGGCGATATGGACGGTGACACCATCACCAACTTGGCTGAGTATCAAGGGGGGAGCAATCCGCAGCTTGCTGAAATCTTCATCCGTGGGCGAATTACTGCCAGTGGCGCGCCGCTTAGCGGAGTCTGGGTTGAGGCGGCATCCCTTGCCACCATGTCTTGGGTTGGTGGCAGGAGTGATAGTGAAGGCTTCTATGCTCTGGCCGTGCCGTTGGCCTCGGATTATCGGGTTTCGGTCTGGAACTGGGCCGACTATCGTGATTGTCATTATGATAATGTCAGCAAATGGACGGAAGCGAAGCTTGTTGATGTTGCCAGCGGGGCAGTGAACGGTATTGATTTTGCCTTACAGGGCGGTGAAAGTATCAGCGGCACTCTTGTCAATTTGGCCGCAGGCGAAATTGCCAGCGTCGAAGCCTGGAGTGAAACCACCCGGTCGTGGAGTATGACTACGGTGGTCGGTTCCGGCACCCTTTCTGACAATTTTATTGTCCAGGGGCTGGTTCCGGCAACAGATTATCTCGTCAATGTCCAACCGGAACAACATCACGGCGGCTACCTGCAGGCAGGGGGGCTTCTTGGTGGTTGGGAAGAGGCGTTGACGGTTAATTCTACCACTGACGCCTTAGTTATTACCCTCAGTGAGAGTCGAACCCTGTCCGGTACCCTGGCAGGTCTTGCCGATGGTGATTCCGCTTGGCTCACCGCTTGGAGCGAGGACGCCGGTGCCGGCAATAGCGTTCAGGTTGTTTCAGTTGGCACCGATGTTTCTTTTACTATTTCGGCCTTGGCGGCGGCTGATGATTATCGGTTGTCGGTGCAGGCGGATGGTTACGGCGGTGGTTTTTACCGCAGTGTTGCCTTGGAGCCAGTTTCATGGAGTGAAGCGACCCTTGTTGATCTTTCTTTGCTAGACCAGGAGGATGTTTCTTTGCTGTTAGTTGCTGGCAATATTCTCTCCGGCACCCTCAGCGGCCTTGCTGAGGGTGATCGAGCCACGGTTTCTGCCTGGAGTGAGTCCACCGGGGGGTGGGCCGGGAAGAGTGTCACCGGCACCGGCACGCTGCTAACGTTCACCTTGGGTGGTCTTGCTGCCGCCGATGATTATCGGGTATCGATCTACGCTGAAGGGTATCTGGACGGATATTACAGTGGCACCGGTATGGTTGCTCTTGAAGATGCTTTTCTGGTGGATACCTCCTCGTCCACTCCTGAAACCATTGATTTTGTTCTAAGCCGAGGGTCTGGTATTGCTGGTATTGTCAGCGGTCTTAATCTTGGTGAAATCGTCTGGGTTGAGGCCTGGAGTGAGGATGCTTGGAGCTGGGGTGGCGTCAGTGTGGTTGGCAGTGGCGAGCCCGCTACTTATCAGCTCAGTGGTTTGCCTGTGGCCCCTGATTATGAAGTGCATTTTTATCCCGAATCACATGTGGACATGATTGTCGGCAATGTCGATAGCAGTGTTAACCCGACCAATGTCAACTGTGTTCTCCAGGCAGGCAACAGTATCACGGGATCTATTTCCGGCGCAGGGTCCTTTGCCCAACTTACCGTGCATGCTGAAAGCGAGCAGGCTGCTAATCATACCTCGGTGACCGTTTTTGCCGATGGGGAGGGGGGGGGATCGTACGAAATTTCAGATCTCAGTCCGGCCGCCGACTATGTGATCTTTGTTGAAACTGCCACCCAAAAGGTTTTTTATGACGGTAAAACCTCACGTCTTGGGGTGGATCTGGTTGATATCTCGGCCAGTGATAGTTCTGGGGTGGATTTTGTTTTGGATGATGTGGCCTTGGCGACTTATGCCATCTCCGGTCTTATCGATCCGCTACCGGCAGCAGGCAAGGTATGGGTAGATGTCTGGGATGAGTCCAGCGGCGTGTGGGCAGGGACAGCAATTGATGCCAGCGGCACGTTCAGTCTCAATCTGCCCGGCGGCAGTTACAAGGTAGCATTTTATGGTGAAGGCCTTGCCGAAAACTACTACCAATCTGTTGGTATTGTAACCATTCAATACCAGCAAGCAACTGCCGTAATCTTGGCTGCTGATCAGGCCTTGGGTACCTTTTCCCTTGCCGAAGGCTATACCATTTCTGGAACCGTCTATCTGGATGCCAATGGTAATGGCATTGGCGATGCCGGAGAGCAGCTTGCCGAGGGTACGGTGGAGTTGGTTGGGGCAACGGTTAGTAAGTCTGCGGTGAGTAATGGTCAAGGGAAATATAAGTTTACCGGTGTTGCTGGTGGCAACTATACCTTTGCCCTTGCCGGTGAGTTTGGCAATTACACCTTGCCCACAGTCACAGTGGGATCAGACTTGAGTGATCATGAAATCATTTTCGGCGGTGCCAGCTATGGAGATCTTGCCGGTACGGTGAACGTCAGCGATGCTCCGGTTGTCAACGCGGTGGTGAAGATCTTTGCCGGCAATGGTGTTTTTGTCAACGCAGTTCAAACCGACGCGCAGGGAAACTATGCTTACAATGGCTTGACCGCCGATGCCACCTACACGGTGACTGTTGATGTGAATGGTGATGGTGAGACCGAAAATAGCAGCACGGTGGTTATTGCCGCCGGTGAGACTTCTTTTCATGACGTGAACTTGTAGTCCTGTTTTCTTTGTAGGATCTAAAGGTAAGGTCACCATTGGCCTTGCCTTTTTTTGTTTCTGGCCGGGCTTTTACGGGCTTGCGCTTGACAGTTGGCGGTTAAAACGGTAACTCGTTAAAGTTGTTGTGAATTATTTGAAAAATGAGAGTTGTTGAAAAGAGGATACTCCTACATGTCCGATGTGAAAAAAACAGGTAAGGCCGGTTCAGTTAAGAATGACTTGTTACGCGCCATCCCCAAGGTTGATGAATTCCTGGGCTGGATCGAGGGAACGGTGGAAGCTCCTCTGTCCATGGTTAAAAGCGTAGTTCGGGAACTGCTTGAGGAGAGAAGGCAGGCCATCCTTGCTGACAAACCGATCCGGCTGGCGGATCTTGCCCGTGGGGTTCTGGAGCCGGTTTTCGAACAGAAGCTTACCCGAAAGATGGCCCCCAATTTCCGTACGGTGATTAACGGCACCGGGGTGGTGGTGCATACCAATCTGGGCCGTTCGCCACTGCCTGAGTCGGCCATGGAGATGTTGTTGCAGGTGGGATCCCGTTATTCCAATCTTGAATTTGACCTTGAGACTGGTAAGCGCGGCAGTCGCTACAGTTTGGTGGAGGATCTACTCTGCGAGTTGACTGGGGCCGAGGCGGCGCTGGTGGTGAACAATAACGCGGCAGCGGTGCTGCTGGTGCTTGAAACCATGGCTGCCGGTCGGGAGGTGGTGGTGTCGCGGGGGCAGTTGGTGGAAATCGGCGGCTCCTTTCGCATCCCTGATGTCATGGAAAAAAGCGGCGCGATCCTGGTGGAGGTAGGCGCCACCAATCGCACCCATCCCCGAGACTATCAGGCGGCCATCAATGACAACACCGCCATGCTCCTTAAGGTGCATACCAGCAACTTTAAGGTGATCGGTTTTACCTCCGAGGTTCCGGTGGAAGATTTGGTGAAATTGGCAGGGGAGCACTCCTTGCCGGTGATGGAGGATCTGGGCAGCGGTTGTTTCGTAGATCTCTCCCGGTTCGGGTTGGCCAAGGAGCCAACGGTGCAGGAGGTGGTTGCTTCCGGGGTTGATGTGGTCACTTTTAGCGGCGATAAGCTTCTGGGGGGGCCTCAGGCCGGAATCATCCTCGGTAAGCGGCGTTATATTGATAAGATTAAAAAGAATCCCATCAACCGGGCCTTGCGGATCGATAAATTTACCCTGGCCGGGCTCGAGGCTATCCTGCGCCTCTATTTTGACGAAGAGAATATTTTCTCCACCATTCCCACTCTGGCCATGTTGAGTCAGTCTCGCGAAACCATTGATCGTCGCGCCAAGAGGTTGTTGCGGCGGATTCAAAAACCGTTGGCGGAGTACTGTCGGGTAACGGTGGTGGATGTTGAGTCGCGGGTTGGGGGAGGAGCTTTGCCGGAGCAAGGGTTGGCCAGTCGGGCAGTGGCGTTGGCACCGGTGGTGGGCACGGTTAGCAAGTTGGAAAAAGTTTTACGTGGTGCTTCCCAGGCGGTGATTGGCCGTATCGAAGATGATCGCTTCCTCCTCGATATGCGTACTGTGGCTGACGGGGAGGTGGCGGATCTGGCCCGTTGTCTGGGTGATGCCTTTCTGGAGGCAAAGGAATGAGTCGGTTTCCATTCGCCGCCGTTGGTCTGCCTCTGGTTGAAGATGATTTGCACCGCCTGGCGGTTCCTTTTGCCCGATCAGTGGGGCATTTCTTTCCCGGTACCGGCGTTATCTTTATGCGCCTTGATGATATAGACGCTCATCATGGCGATGATCTTGCCTGGCATGAGGGCTTGTGTCAGGTGCGTGATCGTGGCCGCCCAGCTCTTTCTGCTGATAGCCAGTCCCTGGTTTTGCCGCTGTGGAATGACGATGATTTGCTTGGCGTCGCGGTTCTGCATAATGGTGACCTTCCCTTTGAAGATATGTCCGGCAGTTGGTTGTTGGAGGTGAGCCGGATTTTGTCGCGGGAGTTTCGGCTGGTTAAACAGTGGTCGGTTGATGGGGTAACCGGTCTGCCTAATGGTCAGCAGCTGCGTAGTGGTTTGGCGGTGGAATTAGCCCGTGAGCATGGCCGCGAAGATTCCGGCCAGCGCGGATCTCTGCTGCTGGTGGAGGTTCATGTTAAGGGTCGGGATGGTGAGCAGGTTTTGGCGCAAATTTCCCGAGCTGCTGCTGCCCTGGATGGTCTGATTGGTAGTGTCGCGCCGCTTTACTCCTGTGGGGCTGGCGTGTTTGGGGCCATTTGGCGTAAAACCGAGATCCAACAGACCTTGAAGATGGGCGAGGCACTGTTGCGTCGCCTGAAAAGGGAGAATTACCAGAAGGTGCATCTGGGCATTGTTGCCATTGTTCCGCCTGCGGCTTCCGGCCAGGATGCGGAGGGTGCGGCTTCGCAGTTGCTCGATCAGGCTTGGGAAGCATTGTGCGCCGCTCGCCGGCGTGGTCCCCATGCTCTTTGTAGCCATGATGCCTTGAGTCGCAAGAAGGATCATCCTTTTGCCTTGCCTGCCGCCGAGGTGATGGGGGCGTTGCGGCGCTTATGGCGGGGTGTTGATCGCTTTGCCTTGATTCTTTTCCGGCAGGATGGGGCAGGAGCGAGGGACGGGGAGGATGCCTTTGCTGGTGGTTTTGTTGCCCTTTTGGGCCCTGGAGCGGTTTCGGTGCCAGCTGAGGGCGGCGAGGTGTACGTGTTTTTGGCTGATGTCGGTGGGCAGGAGGCGTTGGCTTGGGTGGAGTCGGTGCAGGGTAAGGTTGCCGGGCTCGGCCGGGGTTGCTGCTCGGCGGGGATCGCGCTTTACCCTGTTGGCGGCTATGGGAAGTCAGCAATGCCCACCAATGCTGCCAAGGCGTTGCGGCATGCCTCGTTTTTTGGTGACAATGCCAGGGCGGTTTTTGATGCCGTGAGTCTCAATATCAGCGGTGATGTTTATTATAATGATGGCGATCTGGCTCGTTCGGTTCGGGAGTATCGGCAGGGATTGCGCCTTGATCCTGAGAGTGTCAATCTTCTCAACAGTCTTGGCGTTGTTTTGGTGCAAATGAATCGTTATCGAAGCGCGATCCCGCTTTTCGAGCAAGCTGCGGCTCTGGACGAGTCTGATTTTATGGCCCCTTTCAATCTTGCTTTTGCCTATCTTGAACAGGGTCGTCCTGAGGCCGCGGCCGTGGCTTTCGAAAAGGCGTTGGTCATTGATGATACGCACGCGGATCTGCTGTTCTGGTTGGGGCGTTTATATTGTCGGCTGGAGCGTTACGCGGAGGCGGTGCCTTTGTTGGAGCGAGCCATGGCCCCGCAGGAAGCGACCATGCCTCTTCTTTCTGTTTTGGCTGAGGCTTATCATGGGGAAGGTCGTAATCGGGAGGCCATTGTCTTGCTTGAACGGGCGGTCAGGCTTAATCCTCGCGATGGCGGGGTGTTGAGCCTGCTGGGGGAGCTGTACTGCGAGGAGGGCGAGGGGGATGATATCGCCATCTCTTTTTGTCAGCAGGCGGTGGAGCTTGATGATGGGGCCTGGCAGCCCTGGTATCGGCTTGGACGGGTGCAGTATCGTCTTGGCGATGGGGCGGCTGCCCGTGATTCTCTGCGGCAGAGTTTGCGGTTAGATAGAAAAAATATTGCGGTGCTCTATCTTCTTGGCGTTATCTGTCGGGATGGTGGTCAGAAGCGCCAAGCTCAGCGGATATTTGCCAGGGTGATGCGCCTTCGCCCGGAACATGGCAAAGCGGCAGCAGCGTTGACGGAGTTGACTGGTCTGGTATAGCGAGACCTATAGCTGAATGGCTGTCGCCCCCCCCCCCTAGGTGATACTAAGGGTGGGCGGTAAGGAGAGTGGAGATGAAATCCAGATTTGTAGACGAGCGGCATCAGTATTCGTTGGAGAATTTTAATGCCGGTGATTCCTGGCGTCTCTTTCGGATCATGTCTGAGTTTGTGGACGGCTTTGATTCCCTCTCCAGTGTGCAGAAACCGGCGGTTTCTTTTTTCGGTTCAGCGCGGATCCGGCCCGAAGATCCTTACTACAAACTCACCGATCAGCTTGCCACTGAACTTGCCGAAGCTGGCTACGCCATTATCACCGGCGGTGGGCCTGGGGTTATGGCGGCGGCGAATAAGGGGGCGGCGGTGGCCGAGGGGGTTTCCATCGGTCTTAATATCAACCTCCCTTTTGAGCAGGAGCCTAATCCCTTCTCCAACCTGCCCCTTGATTTTAAGTATTTCTTTGTTCGTAAGGTGATGTTTATCAAGTATGCCATGGCCTTTATCTGTCTGCCCGGTGGTTTCGGGACCTTGGATGAACTATTTGAGGCCTTGACCCTGATGCAGACCCGGCGGATTAAATCCTTTCCGGTGATCCTGGTTGGCACTGAATTCTGGTCTGGCTTAATGGATTGGATCCAGGAGCAAATGGTCAAGGCCGGGTATGTGGGCAAGGATGATCTTTTTCTTTTTACCTTGATGGATGATCCAGAAGAGATCGTTAACCATATTAAGCGTACCGTAATTCTCTGAGCGCCTGTTCCGGGCGGCAGTTCTCCTTTTCTTGCCAGCGGTTTTTGTTAACCTGGTCACCGCTAGGCGGATTTTTCCCAACCAATAGTCCCCGTGTCATTTACGGATGGTTATTGCGGTTTTATTTTGCATTTATTTCTTCACCACTTTCCCCCACTTCCTTCGGTTTCATGTTTGTATTGTGCTATATGTGGTAGCTGCGTTTTTGATGGGCACGACATGTTGGATTTTGTGTCGTTTTCTCTTCCCTTTCCTTGTCGTTTGTTGTGGTGATTTTCCCTTGACACTCGGTCATCTTCCCCATATAAAAACATATAGTGGTGTAAAGTGGGTGAAAGGGGTTGGGGGAGTTTTAACCAGTGACCGATGCAATGGGGACAAGTCCAGTGAGTCATTTTCGCGGCCGATCGGAACACGCCTTGGACATTAAGGGGCGTTTGAATATTCCGACCAGGTTTCGTGAGGTCTTGCGTCGTCAGTATGACGAACGGCTGATGGTTGCGCCCTGGAATAATTGCTTGCGGGCCTATCCTCTGCCCCAGTGGGAAGAACTTGAGACAACCTTGCGGGCAGAAGGTAAAACCCAGCCGCAGATGATTAAGCTGCTCCGCTTTTTGGTGGGTGGGGTGGTTGACTGCCCGTTGGATAAGCAAGGGCGGGTCTTGTTGCCGCCGGGGTTGCGCGCTGGTTGTGATATTGCTAAAGACGTGGTGGTCAGTGGCATGATTACCTATTTCGAGATATGGGATCACTCCATCTGGGAGCAGGAGAATCGTCCGGCCGAAGAGGATTTCCAGGCCTTTGAACAGATCATGATCCAATCGGGATTGATGTAGGGATGGAAGAGCTACATCAATCAGTTCTTTTGGCAGAGACCATGGAGTGGTTGGCACCACGGGACGGCGGCATCTACGTTGATGGGAATCTTGGCTTGGGGGGACATTCGGCAAAGATTCTTGAGGCTTCTGCTCCCCATGGTAGGCTGCTGGCCTTTGATTGGGATGCAGCCGCAATGGCCATTGCTCAGGAACGGTTAGCTGGTTTCGGTGACCGGGTACATTTTGTTCGACAAAATTTTGCGGCGGTGAAAGATGTGCTGGCGGAACTTGGGATTGACAAAGTGAACGGCCTTCTTCTTGATCTGGGCCTTTCCTCGTTGCAGCTGGACGAGAGCGGCCGTGGTTTCACTTTTAAAGGCAGTGAACCGTTGGATATGCGCATGGATGATCGAGGCGAAAGGACGGCGGCGGATTTATTGAACCGCGCTGACCAGGATGAGTTGGCCGATATTTTTTATTATTACGGTGAAGAACGGCAGGCCCGGCCCATCGCCGCTAGTATTGTTGAGGCCAGGCGCAAGGAACCGTTTGTCACCACCGCGCAGTTGGTAAAGGTGGTGGAATGGGCGGTTCCCAAGCGTTTTCATCCCAAGAAAATACATGTTGCCACCAAGGTTTTTCAGGCTTTGCGGATTGCGGTTAACCGGGAGCTTGAAAATCTTGCCCAAATCCTCACCGACGGGGCTGATCTCTTGGCCCCGGGGGGCCGTTTCTGCGTTATCTCTTTTCATTCTCTTGAAGATCGCCTGGTCAAAAGGGCTTTTGCTGATAATCCGAAATTACAGGTCTTGACTCGGAAACCGATAATCGCCGGGGTGGATGAGTTGGCGGTCAATCCGCGCGCACGGAGCGCTAAGCTGCGGGTTGCCGAGATGGTGAGGGGTGAGCAATGATTCAGGATTATTCACGTCGTTATTCCACGGTAGGTCGTTCGCAAAAGGTTTGTCGTCATCGTCGGGTCACCGGGGGGGCCGATAGCGGCTTGTTGTGGAAGGCGGTTGGGGTGCTAGCTTCCTTTGCGGTGGTGGTAGGGGTGGCGGCAAGTCTGTGGTTGGGTTGGCAAATAGATAGCGGTCTTGATGAGTTGGGCAGCGTTCACCAGGTGCGGCAGGAGTTAACGGTGCAGAGCAAAAATCTTCTTGCAAAGCGGGACACCTTGCGAAGCCGGAAACAGATAGAAGCGGCGGCGGTGACCTTGGGATTGTATCCGCCCACCTCTCGGCAAGTACGGCGACCTTAGCAGGCTTTATGGATGAGGAGAGATCGACAAAAAATTGTCAGGCGGGGCTGGTTGATCATCGGCGGGGCGGCGGCCCTTTCGGTCCTGTTGACGTTGTTGGTTTTTGCCTGCCTGGGTTCTTTTGATGATCGAGCTGCCACCGAAGAGGGTGGGGCGGGTGTTAAAGCGGTGCCCGCGCTGGGCAGGGTGGTCAGTCGCAAGAATATTTATGATCATAATTACCGGGAACTGGCGGTTAGTTTCCGGCTTACCTCGATATATGCCAGGCCTTTAGAACTGGTGGATATCGATGCGGCGGTCAAAGATATCGCCACCGTGCTGGAGGTTGATAAGGATGAGTTGCGATCCTTGCTGAAGGCAGAGCGAAGTTTTATCTGGCTTGGTCGGCAGTTACCGGCCCTACAAGCTGAAAAAATCCTTGGGCTCGGTATTCCGGGTGTTTATGGGGTTGACGAAATGCATCGATTCTATCCCCATAAGCAGGTTGCTGCCTCGGTGCTTGGCTTTGTCAAGGACGACCAGGGGTTGGCCGGGATAGAGTTTCAATACGATAACGTTTTGCGGGGAATAGTGGGCAAGGATGCTGATCTTGCCAAGGTTGGCCTTTCTTCGCCAGACAGTGTTGAAGAACGCGGCGCGGATTTGATTTTAAGTCTGGACCTAAGACTCCAATCCCTGTTGGAGAAGAGACTTGGCCGGGTTATGCAAAAGGCCAATGCCGCCTCCGGGGTGGCTGCGGTGATGGATGCCAAAACCGGTGCGGTTGTAGCCATGGTCAGCCTGCCCACCTATGATCCCAATAGTTTTTGGGATTTTACTGCTACGGATCGCCGTAACCGGGCCGTAGTCGACCCGGTTTTCCCAGGCGGGATCGGCCGGTTGTTCAGGTGTGCGGCAGCTTATGAGTTGCGGGGTGGTTTCCCGGCAATTGGCGTCGATGAGAGTGCGGCGCAATGGCAACAGGATTCTGAGGGTGTTTTTGTCAGCCGTAATCTGGCCCGTTTAGGTAAGGATGTGAGCGGAGATGCAGGGGATGCAAGCTTTGTTGAGCGGCTGGCGCTACATCCTGGAACAGGAATTGATCTGCCCGTGGAGCAGGGTGGGGTGAATGAGCAATGGTTTGCTGGTGAAGAGCAGACGGGATCAACCACCGCCATTGATTTACTGACGGCCTTTGCCCGAACCGTGAATGGCGGGGTGTTGGTGAGGCCGCGTCTCCTGAGCCGAATTCGCTGGGAGGGTGGTGAGTGGTCGGGGGCGGCGGTAAGCAAGGATGGGGCCGCAAATTTTCGTCCCGGATTATGTGGGGCGCTGCTGGACTCGTTGGGTGGGGGAAGCGGCCATGGGCGGGAGTTGATAGTGGAATCTCGCCTTCCTGAACAACTGGTTGAAAGTCGTGCTGCGGTTCAGGGTAAAGAGCTTGCTGGGGTGGTGGAGATGGCGTCGCCCGCAGTGGTTGCGGCGGAGACAAGTCGTAATGCTGAGAGATATTATGCCACCATGCTTGGCATGTCGGCCGGTAACGGGCCGAAGTTGGTTGTGGTGGCGGCCTTGAGTGGCAGCAGATTTGATGCCAAGGTTTCTTCTCCTTTGGCGGGTTTGGGTCGGGAAATATTGCGGAAGGCGGTGGCGTTACGCCGGGGGGGGAGTATTCGCCCGCAGACGTTGCCGCAGGCCAATGAAGAAGCTTTTTACCAGGCTTGGTTAAAGATCCAGAAGCAACCAGATCGGCAACAGAGATCAGTGAGAAGTCGTAAGGTCGAGGTAATGCCCACGGTGACCGGGCTCAGCCTTCGCAAGGCCTTACAGGTTTTGCAAGCGTACGGCTTGCCCGTAAGGGTCCAGGGCAGTGGCCGGGTGGTGGCTCAGCAGCCGGTGCTCGGCGCTTCTCTTAAAGGGGCGCAGGAAGTGGTCCTTAGCTTGCAGTTGGAGCAGTGAGCGTGACTGTGGGTGCGAATGGCCGGGCCAAGGATCTTGCGGAGTTGCTTAAGGGGTTGGATGTACAGGTTGACGGTGATCTTCAGGGCGTGACTATAACCGCCATCACCGCTGATTCTCGTAAGGCTGGCCCTGGAGTTTTGTTTGTGGCCATTTCGGGTCTGCGGGTTGATGGACATCAATTTGTGGCGCAGGCAGAAGCCAAGGGTTGTGCTGCCGTTCTTGTTGAACAGGGGTTGACTGAGTTTGTCCAAGGTTCTAGTCCCGTAGTGCGGGTGATGGTTGCAGATACCCGGCTGGCGCTGGGAGAAGTGGCGGCGGCGTTTTATGATCATCCCGTCCGCCGCCTGCAGATGATCGCCATTACCGGCACCAACGGCAAAACCACCACCTCTTATCTGCTGGAGGAGGTGCTGGTGGCGGCAGGCGCTCGACCCGGGGTGATTGGGACGGTTAATTATCGTTTTGCCGGTAGGGAGATTGCGGCTCCGTTTACTACCCCGGAACCGGTGCAGCTGCAAAAACTGCTGTGGGAGATGGCCGAGGAGCAGGTTAGTCATGTGGTGATGGAGGTGTCGTCCCATGCTCTGGCGCAAAAGAGATTGCAGGGGGTATTCTTCGATGTGGCCCTGTTTACCAATCTCAGTCGGGATCATCTTGATTTTCATGGCGATATGGAAAGTTATTTCAAGGCCAAGCAGTTGTTGTTTCAGGCGCATCTAAAAAAAGAGGCGGTGGCAGTGATCTTACAGGATGGCGCTAAAGATGATTGCGAGGTGACAGGTGAGGGTTACTGGGGGCGTCGTTTGGCCCGGAACCTTGCCGATACTCATTCTTGGCGAGCGGCAAAGGGTAAGATTGTCACCTGCGGGTTGGGTGCGGATAACGATATTTTTCCGGTTTCGCATAGTGGTGGACTGGGTGGCATTGAGGCGGAAATAACCTTGCCCGGCGGTTCCATGCAGTTAAAGACGCAGATGGTTGGCGGTTACAACCTGAAGAATATTCTTGGCTGTTTGGGAGTGGGAACAGTCCTTGGCCTTGATGTTGACAAGATGGCTTCCGGGCTGGCGCAGTTTAGGGGCGTGCCGGGGCGGCTTGAGCGGGTAAGCAGGGTGGATGGAGCTAGCCCGACAGTTTTTGTTGATTACGCCCATACTCCCGATGCCCTGGAAAATGTTTTGTCTACCCTGCGTGCTTTGACCCCGGCCCGATTGATCGTAATCTTTGGTTGCGGCGGTGACCGTGATCGTGGCAAGCGGCCTTTGATGGGCGAGGTTGCCGGGCGTTTGGCTGACGTGGTGTTGGTCACTTCGGATAATCCTCGCAGTGAGGCGCCGGAAGAGATTTTGACTGAGATTGAAGCCGGTTTGCAAGGAGTGGCTAGGATGCGTGGCGAGGCTTTGCTTAGCCACCGTCGGTTGCGTGGCTATGACATCATTGTTTCGCGGCGGGAAGCCATTCGGGTTGGCGTGCAAGGCGCCGCCGCTGGAGATGTGGTGTTGGTCAGTGGCAAGGGGCATGAGTGCTACCAGCTTGATCGCGCTGGTAAGAAATTTTTCGATGATCGAGTTGAGGCCCGGAACAGCCTGGCGGTTATTTATCACTGAGGCCCAGTAACGGTTTGATGTTGTTTATATGATGGAATCGGGATTTTGCTTCGTCGTGCGTACTTTGGGGAGTCCGGTAAACGCGGCGGAATGGTGACAATTGAACGAGGGGGGGGACGATGGAGCTAAATAGGATGGCAGGGGGTGGAAGGAATCACCCTTATATCGGCAGGGTCGCTGCTGATTTTGGTTATGGCTTTGTGGCCCATCAGGATCCTTCGTGGACTTTGTCGCAGGTGTTGCTCGCCACTGGCGGGCGATTTGTCGGTGGCAGCCCACAGGCGAAGTTCCGTTCCATTTCCACGGATACTCGTTCCCTTGAGGTCGGAGATCTTTTCCTGGCTCTTGCTGGTGATCAGTTTGATGGGCTTTCTTTTGTTGCAGAGGCAATTCGTAAAGGGGCGGCAGGGGTTGTTGTGGAACGTCTGCCGGAACCTTTGCCGTCGGTGCCGGTGATTCTAGTTGAAGACACTCTTGCTGCCCTTGGCGATCTCGCCGCTTATCGGCGGTCAATGATGGAGAAGTTGAAGGTGATGGCCATTACCGGTAGTTCCGGTAAAACCACGGTGAAAGAGATGGTGGCCGCTATCTTGTCGCAAAAGAAGAGGGTCCTGAAGACCAAGGGGAATTTTAATAACCTGGTGGGCCTTCCTCTCTCCTTGTTGCCGTTGGGACGTCAGGACGACGTGGCGGTGCTGGAGATGGGCATGAACCAGGCCGGAGAGATATCTCGTCTGGCTGAGATTGCCGATCCAGATATCGCCTGTATCACTAATATCCAAGCCGCGCATCTGGCCGGTTTTGGCGACATGGAAGGTGTGGCCAGGGCCAAGGGCGAGTTGTTTGCCGGGGTTAAATCCTGGGCGACGTTGGTGGTGAATATCGATGATCAGCGCATCCGTAAGTTGGTCAAAGGTTGTGAGCAAAAGCAGATTACCTTTGGGCGCAGACCGCAGGCGGATGTTCGGGCCACCCATATTCGTGATTTGGGCGCGCAGGGGGTCTCGTTCACCTTGCATCTTAAGGGTGATAAGAGCCGGGTGCGGCTCAAGGCCATGGGAACCCATAATGTCTTGAATAGTTTGGCTGCCGCAGCTCTGGCCCATGGGGTGGGGATGCGGTTGGCGCTTATTGTTAAAGGATTGGAATCTTTCCAGGGTACAGATAAGCGTTTGCAGGTTTGTGAACTTAGCAACGGCCTGCATGTAGTCAACGACACCTATAACGCCAACCCGGCCTCAATGTTGGCCGCTCTGGAAACAGTGGGTGGGGCTAGCCGTGAGCAGCAGGCGGTGGCGGTTTTGGGTGACATGCTGGAGCTGGGGCAAGAGAGTCAAGCCGCGCATGTATCCATCGGCAAGTCTGCCGGTGGCCTGGGTTACGATTATTTGTTAGCTGTGGGTGAATTTGGAGAGGATATTGTCAACGGCGCTGTGCAGGCCGGAATGGGCAGCGGTCAGGCCAGGAGTTTTGCCGATAAGGGAGCGCTGGTGGATTTTTTGCGCGGCATGGTTGCCCATGGCCTCCTCAAGGGTGGCGACTGGCTGCTGGTTAAGGGGTCACGCGGAATGCGGATGGAAACAATCCTCACTGAGTTGGAAAATATGGTTCAGGGAGAAACTGATTAATGCTCTACCACTTCCTGTTCCCACTTCATGACCTGTTTGGCGGTTTTAATGTTTTTCGCTATATCACCTTCCGCTCCATTGGCGCGACCTTGACCGCCTTTTTTGTGGTGATCTTCTGTGGGAAGCGGTTTGTGGCCATGATGCGGGATCATCAGATAGGGCAGGTGGTGCGGGCGGATGGCCCGGAATCGCATTTCAGTAAGCAAGGAGTGCCCACCATGGGGGGGCTGCTGATTATTATGGCGGTGACCCTTACCACTCTCCTGTGGGTTGATTTACGGAACCATTTGGTTTGGCTGGTGCTGGGGATAACCCTTTGGTACGGAGCCATCGGCGCCTATGATGACTACCGAAAGATAAAGTTGAAAAACAGTGCAGGGTTGAGTGCTCGCGGCAAGATTTTTCTCCAGATCGGCGGGGCGGCGCTGCTTGGTTGGCTGCTTTCGGCCCACCAGGCCTTTGACGGTCATGTCAGCCTGCCGTTTTTTAAGGATGTGAGCCCTAATCTTGGTGACTGGTATGTGCTGTTTGCCATTCTGGTGATCGTCGGGGCCTCCAATGCGGTTAATCTCACTGATGGTCTTGATGGCCTGGCGGCAGGGCCAACCGTGATTACGGCTGGGGTGTATTTGCTGTTTTCATACCTAGCCGGGCATGTGGTCCTTGCCTCCTATCTGGGAATTCCCTATGTGGAAGGGGCCGGTGAGCTGGCGGTATTTTGTGGTGCCTTAGTGGGGGCTAGTCTCGGTTTCCTGTGGTTTAACGCCTTCCCGGCCCAGGTTTTTATGGGTGATGTTGGTTCGTTGGCCCTGGGCGGGGCCATGGGCACGGTGGCAATTATGATCAAGCAGGAGTTCTTGTTGGCGTTGGTGGGCGGTATCTTTGTCATGGAGGCGCTGTCGGTGATTCTGCAAGTTGGCTTTTATAAGGTTAGTGGCGGTAAGCGGATCTTTCTGATGGCTCCGTTTCATCATCACTTTGAGAAAAAGGGGTGGCAGGAGCCCAAGGTGGTGGTTCGATTCTGGATTATTTCCATTATCCTTGCCTTGGTTGCCATGGCAACCTTGAAATTACGTTAGGGATACTACGTTGATGACTGTTGGCGGAGCAAAAGAAGTTAGGATTAACCCCGGCGACAATGTATTGGTGGTGGGATTGGGTAAGTCCGGCCTGTCGGCTGTAAAATTTTTGTTGCAAATAGGTGCCAGAGTTTCGGTTTCAGAGGGTGGCCGTCTGGACCGGTTGGGACGGGAGACCCGCCGGTTTTTAGACGGAGAAAGAGTGTTTGTGGAAGAAGGCGGTCACTCCTCTGAGCTTTTTTGCAGCGTTGATCACATCTTGCTAAGTCCTGGGGTGCCGTTGACCCTGCCCCCTTTAACGGCGGCCAGAGCCATGGGGATTCCGATTTTTGGTGAGATGGCGTTGGCGGCCCAGTTTATGAAAACGCCCATGGTGGCGGTTACTGGTACCAACGGCAAAAGCACGGTGGTGACCTTGCTGGGTGAACTGTTGATAGCCGCTGGGAAAAAGGTTTTTGTCGGCGGTAATATCGGCACCCCGCTCACCGATTATTTGGCTGGTAAGCAGGAGGCCGAGGTGGCGGTTCTGGAGATAAGTAGTTTTCAGCTTGATATTGCCGGAGCCTTCTCCCCTGAAGTTGGGGTGTTGTTGAACATCAGCCCGGATCATCTTGATCGCTATGAAACATATGCAGATTATGTTGCCTCGAAGTTTGGCCTCTTTCGCAATCAGGGACCGGGTGGAGCAGCGATTCTTAACGGCGATGATCAGGAAATTATCAAGGGAGCCGAGCACAGGTCGGAAGGTCGTATGTTTTGCTTTGGCCGTGATCTTGCTGGTCAGCAAGGGGCAAGGGTTGTCGGGGCAAGAGTTGAGGTGAGTGGTTTTGGCGATCGGGAAGATTACGATTTGTCTTCAACCGCTCTCGCTGAATCGCCAAACTGTGAAAATGCCGCAGCAGCGATTATTGCCGCGCGGATCATGGGTTGTAGTGCCAAGAGCATAACCAAGGGGCTGGCTGGTTTTGCCCCCTTGGCGCATCGCTTGACCGTGGTGGCGGAAATAGCCGGAGTTCGCTATGTGGATGATTCCAAGGCCACCAATATCGGCGCAGTAAGCTCAGCTTTGGAAGGCCTGCCTGGGTCAGTGCTGTTGATTGCTGGTGGTCGCGATAAGGGCGGGGATTACGGTTTGTTAGCCGAATCTATCCGGCAAAAGGTGAAGGTGTTGTTTCTTATTGGTGAGGCCCGGGAGAAAATGGCGGCTGCCTATGCTGGTTTAACCGATATTGTAAATGCAGATACTCTTGAAGAAGCGGTAAGTCGAGCGCAGCGATTAGCAAATCCTGGTGATACGGTTTTGCTTTCACCGGCCTGTGCCAGCTTTGATATGTTTTCCAGTTACGCACACCGTGGTGAGGTGTTTCAAAAAGCGGTGATGCGATTGCTTTCGCCAACTGCGTCGGGGGCGGCGCACAAGGTGGAAGAGGCACGACATGCCTGCGTTCTGTAGCGACGTGTCGACGTATCCGGCCACCGGTCGGTAAGGGGGGGGGATGGAAAAAGTGTGCTGCGTATGTCAACGGGTGAAGAGTAAGAGCGGTTGGGTTGAGGGTGGTAAGTGTCGGAGACTGGTTAAGCTCTCCCATGGATATTGCCCGGAGTGTTATCGGAAAGCCATGCAAAAGGTTATGGCTTTTGGGGCTGATTTTCAGCCAGCAATTGATTGAAAGAGGATTGTTATTTGGCAACCGGCTCTTTACAGGCACAAAACTTTTACCGGGTGATGGTCACCGGCGGTGGCACCGGTGGGCATCTGTTCCCCGGAATTGCTGTGGCCGAAGCGGTGTTGGATCGATTTCCCGGCAGTGAGGTTTTGTTTGTTGGTACTGAGCGCTTAATTGATCAAAAGGCTTTGGCTAATCGCCGTTTCAAGGTGGTATCGATTCGTTCGCGAGGGTTGAAGGGGAAAAGCCTGTTTGCTAAACTTGGCGGTTTACTGCAGGTGCCGTTCAGTCTTTTCGCCGCCATGCGGCTGATCATAAAGTTTAGGCCGGGGGTAGTCTTCGGGGTTGGTGGCTATGTTACCGGCCCGGTGGTGTTGGCTGCGAGATTGTTGGGGGTGCCCACCGCCATTCACGAGCAAAACTCGGTGCCGGGGTTGGCCAATCGGATTTTGGGACGGGTGGTTAAGCGGGTGTTGCTGTCCATTCCGGGTAGTGAGAAATATTTCCCGGCCCGGAAGTGTCGGTTGAGTGGCAATCCGGTTCGACGCGAGTTGTTGGCAAAGGCTAACGAAACTACCTCCAGCGAGGAGTTGAGTAATACCTTGTTGGTTTTGGGAGGCAGTCAGGGCGCCCACCGAGTTAATGCTTTGGTGGTTGAGGCGGTTGAGCGCGCGGCGGGTGAATTACCCGAGGATTTCCAGGTTATCCACCAAACCGGGCCCAGTGATGAACAGTGGGTTCGGGAGCGGTATCAGGCCTTGGGGGTAAAGGCGCGAGTTGCAGCTTTCTTTGATGAGATGGCGTTGCTTTACGGGGCGGCGGGGCTAGTGGTCTCCCGTGCTGGTGCGACATCTCTGGCTGAGATGGCGGTATATGGGCAGCCGTCAATCTTGATTCCTTATCCCTTTGCCGCCGATGATCATCAGGAAGGTAACGCTCGTTATCTGGTTGATGCCGGCGGGGCCATCTTGTGTAGGGAAAGTGAGCTTGATGGAGCCTTGTTGGCAAAAGAGCTGGTTGGGTTGTTGGGAAATTTACAAGAACGGACCCGCATGGGCATGATGGCCCGGAAATTATCGTTGCCCAAGGCAACTGAAAGCATCGTTGATGAATTGGTCTCTCTGGCCTCGGTAAACGGATAAAGTTATGTATCGAAAGACCCAACATATACATTTTGTCGGTATCGGCGGCATCGGCATGAGTGGTATTGCCGAATTGCTGGTTAATCTGGGTTATCAGGTCAGTGGTTCTGATTTGCGAGATTCAGAGATTACCCAGCGTTTGGCTGCTCTTGGCTGTACGGTTCATGTCGGTCATCAAGGGGAGTGGATTGTTGGTGCCGATGTGGTGGTGGTGTCCAGTGCGGTTAAGGAAGATAACCCGGAGGTGCAAGCGGCGCGGGAAGCGTTGGTGCCGGTTATCCCCCGGGCTGAGATGCTGGCCGAGTTGATGCGGTTGAAAAAATACGGTATTGCCATTGCTGGTAGTCATGGCAAAACCACCACCACCTCCATGGTGGGATGCGTAATGGCGGAAGCCGGGCTTGACCCCACCGTGGTCATCGGTGGTCAGGTGAACAGTCTTGGTACCAACGCTAAGCTTGGCGAGGGAGAGTTTTTGGTTGCCGAGGCAGATGAGTCGGATGGTTCATTCCTTAAACTGTCGCCGGTGGTGGAGGTTATTACCAACGTTGATCTTGAGCACTTGGATCACTACCGGGATATCGACGAGATCAAGGAGGCCTTTCTGGCCTTCATCGACAAGATCCCGTTTTACGGTGCAGCTATCATCTGTCTGGATGATCCCTATACCACCGACCTCTTACCCGAGATAAAAAAGAGGGTGATTACCTACGGAGTTGCCAGTCAGGCCGATGTTCATGCCCGGCAGGTAGTTGTTGATGGTTATCTGTCCCGTTTCGAGGTTTGTCTTGGTGATGAGGTGTTGGGCGAGGTAAGTCTTGGCATGCCTGGTATTCATAATGTGCAGAATGCCTTGGCGGCAGTGGTGGTAGGACTTGAGCTGGAGATTCCTTTTGCAACCATTGTCGAGGCTTTACGGAAATTCAGTGGCGTACAGCGGCGTTTGCAGGTGAAGGGTGAGGTGGATGGAATCATGGTGATGGATGATTACGGTCATCACCCCACCGAAGTTCGCGCCACCCTGGGCGCCGTTCGTAGTGCTTGGCCAAAGCGGCGGTTGGTGGTTCTCTTTCAACCCCATCGTTATACGCGGACCCAAGCTTTGTACAAGGATTTCTGTACTGCCTTTCATGACGCGGATCTTCTTGTACTCACCGATATTTATCCGGCGAGTGAGCAACCTCTTGCCGGAGTGAGTTCTCAATGGCTGTTGGAAGGGATTCGGCAGCATGGGCAGCGACAGGTGCAACTGGTACCGGAGTTTGCTGACCTGGCGCAAGGTGTAAAGCCTTTGTTGAAGAGTGGTGACGTGGTGGTGACTCTGGGCGCGGGGAACATCTGTCGGGTTGGAGAGCAGTTGCTGGAAATACTTGGAGGCTGAAAAATGAACCTTACAGGAATTTGGGCAGCCGAAAACAGCCGGAAAAGATCTGCGGTTATTGGCAGTGGCGGAGCATGGGAAGGAGCGCAATGGATGGCTGACCTGCGGAGGACGGTGCAAGGGTTGTGGGGTGGCGAGGTTCTCTGGGGTTGTCCCATGGCGCGTTATTCAACCTTACGTGCGGGTGGGCCGGCAGCAGCTTTGCTTGAGCCACGGTGTACCACCGAGCTTGCTGGTTTGGTGCGAGGGTTTCAGGCCAATGGTATTGACTGGCTGGTGGTGGGCGGTGGCAGCAATATCCTGGTCTGTGAGCAGGGATTTGCTGGAGTTGTTCTCCATCTGGGTCGACAATTTGCTGCCATTTCGAAGCTTAGCAATGATGAGCACGGAGTGCTGGTTACCGTTGAGGCTGGTTGCAGTCTGGCTCGTTTGGGTAACTGGTGTCTAGGGCATGAGTTCACCGGCTTGGAGTTTGCAACCTCCATTCCTGGCAGTATAGGGGGGGCTGTGGTTATGAATGCTGGTGCCTGGGGCCGCGAAATTGGCTCCTTGGTGCAACAGGTGACAGTGGTTGATACCAATGGAAACCTTGCTGATCTTGCCGGTGAGACGATCCCTTTTCGTTATCGGAGTTGGGGCTTACATGGACAGGTGGTGGCAGCGGTAACCCTGCGTCTGGGACAGGGGACGCGACAAGAGATAGAAGAGAGCTGTCATCAGTTGTCTCGCCGCCGCCGCGAGAGCCAGCCCCTTGCTAAGGCCAGCGCTGGATCATTTTTTAAGAATCCACTCAACGGTCCGGCCGCCGGCAAGTTGATAGAGGATGCAGGCCTTAAAGGGTTGCAGGTTGGTGAGGCGATGGTTTCCCTTAAACATGCGAATTTTCTGGTTAACATGGGTCATGCCTCTGCCGATGATTTTTTAAGGTTGATGAAAATCGTCCAGGAAAAGGTTTTTGCCATGACTCAGATCTGGCTGGAGCCCGAGGTTCGGATCATCGGTGAGCGGCGAAAGTAAAAAATGGCAGCAAGGGCAAACGGGCGATGAAAAAAATACGGACAGCGCCAGTTGGACAAAATCGTTCACAGAGCGGTGGTGAGCATCGCAACGTGGTGGTCTTAGTCGGCTTGATTTTGTGTGGGGTTTGCCTGGGAGTCGGGGTGGTTGGTTTTTTTGCTTATCAGGGGATGCTTCGCTCTGATTTTTTTCAGATAACCGATATCAGTATAGACGGCTGTCGTCGCCTTAGTAAGAGCAAGGTGTTGGAATTGAGCGGCGTTGATATTCACGCCAATCTGTTGACCCTTGGCGCCGATGAGGCCCGAGGGCGGATCGAGGCTGACGCCTGGGTAGCCAAGGCGGTAATTGAGCGGCATTGGCCCAATCAGCTTGAGATGAAGATCACAGAACGGAAACCTGTGGCAATGGTTAACCTCTCCTCCGGGTTGCATTTTGTGGATCGAAAAGGGGTGGTTTTTGCCCCGGCCTTGCCGCCGGAAGATATTGATTTTCCGGTGATCAGCGGCCTAGCAGAAATTGGTGAACCGGGTTCGGAAAGCCATCGGGCGATGCTTGCCGCCTTAAGATTTGTGGGTTATGCCGGGGGTGGCAATCCAGTTTTGCCGCGCCAGAATATTTCGGAGTTGCAGGTGGCCGCTGATGGTGGGTTGATTCTATTGCTTGCTGACCGGCCTTTTCCGATCTATCTGGGCCGGGAGCGGCTGAAAACAAAATACTATCGCTTGGCCAGGGTGCTGCATTGGTTGTACAGCCATAAGAAATTTGCCACCACGGCATCAGTTATGATGGACTATCGAGAAGACAAAGTACTGGTTGTTTCAACGGTTACCAGTTGAAAGGTGTGAATCGTAAAAGTTGTGGTGGATATTGAAGTTCGGAGACGTCCGACCATTGATCCAAGGTGAGAATGATGGCACATGAAGAAAGAGGCGACTTGATTGTCGGGCTGGATATCGGCACCACCAAGATTTGCGCGGTGGTGGGCGAGGTTCATGGCGACAAGGTGGACATTATCGGTGTCGGCACCCATCCCTCCATCGGTCTTCGCCGTGGGGTGGTGGTAAATATCGAAAGTACGGTGAACTCCATCCGCAGTGCGGTGGATGAAGCGGGGATGATGGCTGGTTGTGAGATATCCTCGGTTTATGTAGGGATTGCTGGTAGTCACATCAAAGGGTTTAACAGCCACGGGCTCATTGCCATCAAGCACCAAGAGATTCGCCAGGATGATATCGATCGAGTGGTGGATGCGGCGCGGGCAGTGCCTATTCCGCCGGATCAGGAAGTGTTGCATGTGTTGCCGCAGGAATTTATCGTTGATGATCAGACCGGTATTCAAGATCCCATCGGCATGACTGGGGTGCGTCTTGAGGCCGACGTGCATATCGTCACTGGCGGCGCTACCTCGGTGCATAATATCGTCAAGTGCTGTAACCGGGCTGGGCTTGAAGTTAGTGATGTGGTGTTGGAACCCATCGCTTCCGCCGAGGCGGTGTTGACTTTAGAAGAACTTGAGTTAGGGGTGGCGCTGATCGATATCGGTGGCGGTACTTCTGATCTCGCTATCTTTTCCGACGGTTGCATTCGTCATACCTTTGTTCTTGGTTTGGGTGGTCATAATCTGACCAATGATCTTTCCATCGGTCTGCGGACGCCGCTTAATGAAGCGCAGCGACTTAAGGAAGAGTATGGCTGTGCTCTGGCCTCGATGATCGACAAGGATCAGACCATCGAGGTGCCCAGCGTGGGTGGGCGTCGGACTCGGAAGCTCTCCCGCAAGGTGATGGGCGAGATTCTGGAGCCCAGGGTCGAGGAAATGATGACCATGATCAATCAGGAGATGATCGATTCAAATTTTAAGGAACTGGTTAATGCCGGCATCGTTCTTACCGGTGGCAGTTCTTTATTGGAGGATATGTTGGATATTACTGAGCAGATTTTTGATCTGCCTGTTCGAATCGGCTATCCGCAGCATGTGGGCGGGGTGGTGGATTTGGTTAATAGCCCGCAATGCGCCACCGGGGTAGGGTTGGTGATCTTCGGGATGCGAAATGAGCCCGGCCGTCGTTTTCGGATGCGAGAAGGTTCGATGATGGGGCGGGTGTCTAATCGGATGAGAAATTGGTTTAAAAGTATTATATAGCAAACTCGGCAGGCGTTTGGTCGTAGCGGGACGGTGAACGCCGATTTAGATAAGGGGAGATATTATGTCATTCAAGTTGGCGGAATCAGAGTCAAGAGCGAAGATCAAGGTGATTGGGGTGGGCGGCGGTGGCGGTAATGCCGTCAACACCATGGTTGAGAGCAAGATGCAGGGGGTGGAGTTTATTGCCGCCAATACCGATTGTCAAGCCCTTGAGGATTCGAAAGCGGATGTTAAGCTTCAGATCGGCCCAGCGGTTACCAAGGGTCTTGGCGCTGGCGCGAATCCCGAGAAGGGTCGTGAGTCTGCTGAGGAAAGTATTGAGGAAATCAAGAGTCTCTTGAAAGATAGTGATATGGTTTTTGTCACTGCTGGGATGGGTGGTGGAACCGGTACCGGCGCTGCGCCGGTGGTGGCTAGGGTTGCTAGGGAGCTCGGTGCTTTGACGGTGGCGGTAACCACCAAGCCCTTTGTCTTTGAGGGGCGAAGCCGGATGCGCAACGCTGATGCTGGCTGGGAAGAGTTGCGCAAGGAAGTTGATACCATTATCACCATCCCCAATGATCGCCTCCTTTCTCTCTCGCAAAAAGGCGCTCGCTTTATTGACGGGATGAAAATGGTTGATGAGGTTCTTGTCCAAGCTGTGAAAGGGATTACTGATCTGATCAACCTCCCCGGTTATATCAATCCCGACTTTGCTGATGTGCGCACGGTTATGAATCAGATGGGGCCGGCTTTGATGGGCGCCGGTAACGGTATTGGTGATAACCGTGCCACCGAGGCGGTGGATATGGCCATTGCCAGCCCGCTCTTGCAGGATATCAGTATCGATGGTGCCAAGGGGGTGTTGGTCAATATCTCAGCCCGTGAGGATACTTTGACCATGGCTGAAGTCACCGAGGCGACTTCTCGGATCTATGACGAGGTACATGACGATGCCAATATTATTCTCGGCGTTATCTTTGATGATAGCCTTGGTGAGGAATTGCGGGTGACCGTAATCGCCACCGGCATCAGTTCCCTCGAGCAGCTCGATACCTTGCCGGAAAACGTCAAAGTTTTACCTAAGAAAAATGAGGCTTCCAATCCATTCTTACCCTTTAGTGAGAGGGGGGGGGCTCGTGACGAGCAATCTGCCTCCTCTGCTGGCAAGGGTGTGAAGCCCCGTGGCGGTTATCCGCAGCAGACCCTGTTTGATGAGGAAGAGCTTGATCGACCAACCTTTTTGCGCCGCAACGAAAGTTAACAGCGTCAAGTTGTTAGTTTTAGGTTTTAAGTTTTAAGTTTTGCTTCGATTGGTCGTTTTTTATTCCTTGATACTTGCTGGACACGTAAGAAGTCCAGCGTACCGACGGAGAGGGCTAAGTAGAAACTTTGATATCCAAGGCGTGTTGTTCTTTCGGAGTCTTTGCTATCTGCGAGTGAGGCTATACATCTGGTATGCCGAAGGAGCAAAAGTGCACTGCAACGAAGTAGATCGGACTTTTTCCGACGCTATCAACAACTTAATACTTAAAACTTAAAACAGGTGTATTTGAATGGTTACGAATGCACCCAAAGGAACAACGAACTTTGAGCCGTCGTCAGCAGCCCGTCAAATCGGATTTTCGTAGCCGCGAAACGGGAGGGGTTCGGAAAAAGTGGAAGGATAAACTTCCCATTGCCCTGGTCTTCCCCAATCGCTACCGGCTGGGGATGTCCAATCTTGGTTTTCAGCTGGTCTATGCCCAGCTCAACAACGACCCGGACATTGTTTGTGAACGGGTCTTCCTGCCTGAAGATGATGCCGACCAGCCACTCTCTGTGGAATCTGGCCGTCCCCTGCGCGATTTCCCGCTGATCTTTTGTTCGTTAAGCTTTGAAGATGACTACCCAAATCTCCTGCGGATGCTGGTTGGTGGTGGGGTTGCGCCGTCGGCCGAGGAGCGGAGCCAACAAAGTGATCATATTCAGGCTGGAGCTCCCCTGCTTGTTGCCGGTGGGGTTGCCACCTTCATCAATCCTGAGCCTTTAGCTTCTTTTGTTGATCTCTTTGTCATTGGCGAGGCGGAAGTTGCGCTGCCGCCAGTTCTCGCGGCATTAAAAGCAGGGGTGGCGGTAACAGAACGGCAGGCCATGTTGCAACAGCTGGCAACTGAGGTGCCTGGTTGTTATGTCCCATCCCTATACACCCCGGTGTATGATGAGAATGGGGTTTTTCTTTCTTTTCAGGTTGCCGAGGGAGTGCCGGAGCGAGTTTTGAAACTCACCGCCCCCCGGCAGGAAACAGCAGGTCATTCTGAGTTGCTGAGTCCTGATGCCGAGTTTTCCGATCTTTATCTCACTGAGCTTGGTCGTGGTTGCAGCCGTGGTTGTCGTTTTTGTGCGGCTGGTTTTGTTTATCGGCCGCCCCGGTTGTGGGATGCCGATGCCATAGTCAGGGCGTTTGAAGAGCGGCCCCGGGATGTTCAGCGGATTGGCCTGTTGGGGATGGAGATGGCGCGGGCTGATGACCTGGCGGTCCTGGCTGGCTATCTGCTCGATGAAGCATGTTCTCTTTCCTTTTCTTCTTTGCGGGCTGACGTCATTGGCCCACGCTTGGTGGAATTGTTGGGTAAAAGCGGTTTAAAGAGTGCGGCCATAGCCCCGGATGGTGGCTCGGAACGATTGCGGCGGGTGATCAATAAGGGCATCACTGAGCTGGAACTACTCACTGCCGCTGAGGCCCTGGCCGAGATTGGCGTCACCAACCTGAAGCTTTATTATATGATTGGGCTGCCCACGGAAACGGATGCGGATCTTGATGAGATGGTGGATCTCACCCTGCGCATTAGAGAGCGGGTCATGGCGGTGGGGCGACGCAAGGGGTATCTGGGCACCTTGACCTTGAGTGTTAACTGTTTTGTCCCTAAGCCGTGGACGCCTTTCCAGTTTTATCCCTTTGCGCCGGTTAAGGTGTTAAAAAAGCGGTTGCAGTATCTGCGCAAGACCCTTGGTCGGGAGGCGAATATCCGCATTGTTGCCGACCACCCGGATCGTGCTTTTTTTCAGGCTTCTTTGGCTAAAGCTGATCGGCGGATTGGCCCGGCCTTGCTGGCGTTTGCGGTGGAAGGTGGTAATTGGCGGCAGGTCATGAAGCGGCAGGGGCTGGTTTTGGAGGATTATGTCTTGCGTGAACGGGGGCAAACAGAATCTTTCCCGTGGGAGGTTGTGGATCATGGCATCCAGCGGGAATACCTGTGGCGCGAGTATCAAAAGGCGTTGGCAGATAAATTGACGGTGCCCTGCGATACTAGTCGCTGCCAGCGATGTGGAGTTTGTGATGGTAGCTGAGGTAAGCGAAGTAAATTTGAAGCCGTTTCGGCTGGTGAAGTTCTTTTCTTTTACCAGCCTGGCGGTGATCCTTATTTCAACCTTGGTTCTTTCCTGGGTGATTTCAAATTATACCAAGGATGTGTTGTTGGAACGTAGTGAGGCCTATGCCCAGGTTTTTGCCGAGAATCTCAATCATCAGGTCTTTCAGCAGTTTGTTCTGCCCACGGTTTTGCGCTACGGGGCCATCGCCCTTCGTTACCCCCGCCAGTTTGAACGTTTGGACGCCATTGTCCGTAACATCACCCACGGGATGAATATCGAGTCGGTTTCTATTTATGACTCCAAGGAAAATGTTATCTCCTATAGTACCGTTTCTCAGCGGGTGGGAAAGCGGGATGCCGGTGGCGATGAGTATCGGCGGGCCTTGCAAGGTGAAAATAACTCGGTGATGATTTCAGATAGTTCTCTGCTGAATCTTTTGCCTGGGTCTGAGCCCATTTCTTGCAAACTGATCACCTATGTCCCCTTTCGGCAAGAGCGGGCGCTTAGCCAGAGCACCGATGTGATCATGGGGGTCATTGAGGTGGAGCAGGTTTTGTCTGCTGATTTGCTGGCGATTATCCGTTTGCAGGGGATAATCATTGTTACCTCGGTATTGATTATGGGGTCGCTGTTTATCGTCCTTCAGTTTATTGTCGCTCGCGCCGACCGGATTATCGAAGCGCGGGCGGCTGAGCGCCATCGGCTTGAAAAAAAGCTGCATCATGCCGAACGGTTGGCTAGTTTGGGGAAGATGATCACCTCTGTTTCCCATGAGATCAAAAATCCTTTGGGGATTGTCAAGAGTACCGCTGAGATTCTTGAGAAGAGGCTAATAAGGGTGGCCCCCGGCAATGAACATTTGGCCACCATCGTTATCGAAGAGACCGGGCGGCTTGATAATATTGTCCGTGAATTTCTTGATTTTGCCCGTCCTTTGGAGCCAAAGAAAGACCTTCTGCTGGTTAATAAAGGCCTTATCAAGGCCATCCGCTTCATGGCGCCAGAGTTTGAGAAGTATAAGGTCAGGGTGGATATGGATCTTGATGAAGCTCTGGATCCAGTGCCGTTGGATGAAAATCTCATCTATCGGGTCTATTTGAATATTCTGGTCAATGGGGTGCAGGCGATGCCGGATGGGGGACGCTTGTTAGTGCGGACGGCGCGGGACGGGGACAATGCCGTGATAGTGGAATTTTCCGACGACGGCATCGGTATTTCGGAGGAGAAATTACAGCAGATATTCATCCCCTTTTATACCGATAAAAGCCGGGGGACAGGGCTTGGTCTGGCCATCGTCAAGAATATCATTGACAGCCATGGCGGTGAGATGCAAGTAGAGAGCCGGGAAGGGGCGGGAACCACCTTCCGGCTCATCTTGCCTGGGGCTTGATTACTTCTTGTTCTTGTTGACTTCGGCCAACATGGTGTCGCGGATGCTTTTCAGCTCATCGTAGGTGGAGTCGGCGTTGCCTTCTATCTCCGATTGCTTCTGCTTGATCTCGTCCACCTTGGCTTTTACCTTTTCGGCATTGATGGTCAGGTCATCGGTGCCGAAAAGGGAAGAGGCGAGATAGCGGAAGGAAAATTGCATCAGGGCGACGTCGTCCTCGCGAATGCGGTCAAGTTCTTCCTGCTCAACGTGGTAGGTGGCAAGGAAGGAACTCTCGAAAACGAAGCGCCGAAATTGGTCAAGGTCGGTACTGGCCATGAAGAACATTCGCTGTGCTTTCTCGCTTAACGTCGCCTGCGGGCCAAAGGATTTGCGCCGCATAACCAGAGCCATCCAGTCGGTGTTCATTTTATCGCAGAGATCAACGCCCTGGTCGGCTCGCCATTCCCTGATCGTCCATTCCTTGCTTTCCTCATGACCCTTACAGTGCGGCTCCTTGATCAGAAAGAAAAACTGTTGATCGTTGGCTTTTTCCTTTTCATCATCCGGTCTTTCGTGGAAATTGGCCATCCCCACCGGGTAATAACGGCAGGTGGTAGGGCGGGACTCGTAGATGGTGCAACCCTCGGGGGTGACAAAGGGGCAACGATTTTCTTCGGTAAGTTTTATCCGCACTCCCGGCATGTCGGTTTTTTCAAGAAACACCGGCGTGGTGTATTGGTGAAGAAAGTCTGCAGCGTCAATTTCAAGACGTTTGCGAAGGCGGAGAATGTCAAAGGGGGTTAGGGTAATGTTGATGTTGCCGCAGCAGGCGGTAAAGCAACTGACTTTCGGGTGGCAGCGGAATTTTATTTTGCTGTTCAAGGTCAGTTTGGCTGGCATGACATGGCTAGGGTTGTTTTCGGTCCCGAAAAGAGACTTGGCGTTGCTGGGGTCGGAAGATGATTTGTCGCTCATGGTTCAATCCTTAATGAAGGTCTGTTGACAGAGGTGCGGGAAATGCGCCGGTCAGTCTTTTAATGGTTACCCAGGTTGAACTTCTTTCGCGGGCAGCCTTGAGTTTTACGTGCAAGCGGTATCGAATAAGCAGTTCGCCGGGGTATTATCATCTCTTGAATTAACTAGGGTCTGTCCATAAATGAGGATTTTTGTTCGAGATCAAGGCATGCGAAAAAAATAAGCGCAGGCATATGTTTGATATTCCGAGCATTATTTTTTGAACATAACGCAGAGATCGGGCAAAAAGACCATTTATGGACAGACACTAACTAAAGGTGGTAATTTTTCAAGATACCCTGTTATGGTAGCGACGTTGTCTGGCGAATCGATTTTACGTTTACAGTTCATTTGCGGCACACATTAATCATCACCTGGCCTGGTGTCAAATTCATAATGCAGGGTGATTTAGAGAGTATGGTGATGGGGGTGTGTCTGGGGCTCTGTTGCCCGGAAGGTTAATAGTGGGTATTGAAATAACCTTAGCTGATTTGTTTTTAGTTCCGAATGCTAGAGTGGTTAATAGTTTTTTCTTGACATTTAGCAGCTGAAAAATTATACAGACTTCTGGATAAAAAATGAGTGGCCCCTCATTTTGATGACTGTTTATTGTTATTCAAGTCCGTGGTAAAAAAAATCTAATTGTTTCGGCTGGTTGTATGCTTTGCGAAAAAGTCTGAAGCTGTGGCTAACACAGTGCTATTGTTGTGTTTTTTGAGGTATCAAGGCTGCTTTTCGGGTATTGGTAATCAGGTTCTGGCGCATACTTTATTGTTGTATGCAATTCCATGGCTTCTACTTTTTTTACTCGTTAAGTGGTTCAGGTATATAAGGAAAAAATCGGTTTCGCGTAAGGTGAGACCGGAAATTACAATCCAATTGAGGAGGTAGTTGAATG
>JAQYVW010000011.1 GCA_030145325.1 Desulfurivibrionaceae bacterium | reverse complement strand
TGAACATGACAAATAAAACCATGATGCTCACATGCTATTTCAATTTGCTCAAGACAAGGATGCTGTTTGCCAACCACCACATCAACAGCGAGTCCAGGAATTACGACCTCGGACAGCGCCGCAATCGCACGCCCCGTAAAGTTATCGGCATCAACACCACCGAAAAACACCAAAACACGACTAACGGTACCGTTGCGCGGCTGAACCTGTTCATGCAACTGACGGAATTCGTCCCGCAGCAAAGCATAACGTGGACCAAGCAACAACTGGCAATGAGTAGGAACCTTATCAAGATAGCGGAACTCAATATCGGTATAGTAATTTTGATCAAGGAGCAGGTCGCAATCATGTCGCCGATCGGCAAGATCGTCGACAACCAGAATCTTTCTAACTGATTTCCGAAGCATCAACTGCCAACGATAATCCAAAGCATAATGATCAACAATTAGCAAATCCCAATTTTGACCGGACAGTGCCCGAATGGAATCAGCCGCATCCTGAGCCTGACTAACCCCCAACCATTGAGCATGCGCCAATTCATCCAAGACTACGCCATTTTGCTCGCTAGCAAGCAGCGCAAACCCATGCCCCTTTTCATCCAGCATGTCACGCAAATACTCAGGCATATGACGGCTAACAAAACGAATCTGTGCACCGCTTTTTTTTAGTGCATCGGCCAAGGTCAAGCAGCGCATAAAATGCCCTGTACCGATTACACTGGAGGCATCAACACGTATCGCAATCATTTTTTCATATACGCTCAACGAACCACCAGCTAATGCTTACTATTTAACATGCTAACGACTCGGACTAAATCTTCTCGAGTATCGATATCTGAAACCTCTACAGGCGGGACGATGGCACCTCTTAAACGATGTCCGTAAAAGGATTTTTCCTCTAGTAAAGCTTGCCTACGAGCCCAATAAAAAGTTCCATTACTAACAACAAGGTGCGGCTGAAACTGGGACTGAACGCCCCGCCACTCCGGCCACTGATATGAAAGGTACCCATTATCATCAGACTTTAACGCTTGGAGAGGAGGGTGTTCATACTCAGAGACACCCATCACAAAATCTGCTTCAGATTCACCATCCAACAATGTATGCGCAAGAATAAGTGTTTCGGGAGTTAACAAAACGGCCGTGGCGTAAATGCAGCACAGGATTTCAATATCAGGATTGGTTTCCAGAGCATGAATACAAACTTCTACAACAGTAGAACGATCCATAGCAATTTCCATGGGCCGTTCAATTATCTCAGCACCGAACTGATTCGCCGTCGCGGCAATCTCTGCATCTTCGGTGGAGACATATATATGTTCAAACAATCCAGATGCTCGGGCAGCCATAATGGGGTGCGCCAACATGGGCACCCCCCCCACTTCCGTAATATTCTTACGTGGCAACCGTTTGGAACCACCCCTTGCAGGAATTAGCGCTACTATAGACATACGCTCAAACAACCTTAAAAGAAGGACTTGGCTGATCCAACGATAATTCCCCAGATTCGAGGGGAGGATTCGCAGGATTATAATACATGCGACGATTCGCCTCAGACAAAGTGCGTTCTTCTGAAGGCGTTACCCTGGATCGCTCTTCTATCTCTCCAATATCATGGCGATAAACGGCATCCTGGGCCTCCCATTCGCCTGCCGCATTTTTTTCCCATAAATTTGCGTCGCGCATTGGTTCAACCCAGTCATAGAACTGCTGCTTGGTTATACCGAGAAAATCACAATAGAACTCAAGAGTAGAAGGCTCTCGATCATCATAACGCTTGACCATAGCCATCCCTTCTTCTCGAGACATGCGCCCATGTCTAATTTCCATACTCGCATCATCGGTAGCTCGGCCGTAACCGAACTTGAGATATTTCAAATAATCATGAACATCGTTAGCATGGTCTTCGATCTTTCCATGCAAATTAAACGAACGCTCACGTTCGAACGTTATCGGTGCAAAATCCCAGGTTTTCATCATCTGTTCGGCTTGGCGAGTGGCATTCCAGTAAACAAAATTAGATAGATAGATACCACGGACCCCGACCCGGGCAATATCTTCGTCTGATGGATATACATATGGAGCAATGTCTTGAACAGTAATTCCGCCCTTGCCTACCAAATCTTGTGGCTCGTAACCACGCATATCATGTTCTTTACGAGTCCATCGGGTAAATTCAACAAAGTCTTCCAGCGACACAATCCCTGTTAGTTCGGCAAAGCCATGTTCTCCCCAGACGATAAGGGGAATATTGCGTTCAACCGCGACCTGAAAAGGATAGGTCCTAATACCGGCATGATAATGCCAAGTCAAATCACCCACTTCTTTCAGCATGTAACGAGAAATGCGTCGAACGGAGTCAAGGCCTGCGGTATAACGCACTAAGTCACAACCAGATTTTTCGACCAAATTAGCGAGGTTACGATTTCCTGCCGGGGTATTGTAAGCATGGTTAAAAGTAACCAGTAATGGGTTCATTCCATATTTTTCCTTCAGCAACCACACCTGAAAATGTGAGTCTTTACCACCAGAAACAGGCACAATACAATCATGACTATTGCCTCTTTTCTTGGCCATTTGCTTGGCTTCTTCAAGAATTTGCACAAGCATTTCAACACGCTCTTCCCAATTAATATCAAGCTGCTTGCTTCTACTTTCATGGTAACGACAACCACTACACACGCCTTCTTCATCTAAAATGATAGTTGGGCGAGCATTTTCAGGATAGAGACATCTGGCACAATACTTCATATAGACTCCTTTTCTAATTCTTCAAAATTCCATTATTTGATTCATTACATAAAAGAGCAAGCTTATACTGAAACGTGAATTTGCCCTTGCTGCCGAACCAAAACTCCTGCCTCAGCAAGATATGTTTTGGCTTTACGAGTACTTTGTTCTGTATAATGAAACTGATTGGCAACTGCAACAGCAGCAGATCCGGCATTAATACCTTCAACCAGGTGACTCCAACTAAATACCCCGCCAAATGCAATAACGGGAACCTCGACTGCTTCACAAATCTTCTGGATAGATTCGATATCATAGCCTTTTCGAGCACCATCATGATCAATTGAATTAAATAATATTTCCCCAGCCCCCAACTCCACAGCTTTACACGCCCATGCCTCTGGTGTTATGTCAACAACACGACTACCACGATCAAGCGCTATTTGTGGCAACCCTGAAGCATCCCGCTTCACATCCATAGACGCAACAATACATTGCCGTCCATAACGCATTGCAAGACGGCTAACAAGTTCCGGGTCATCAGCAAGGCTGGTGTTTATAACTAATTTGTCTGCACCACTTCGCAAAAGTCTTTGCGCATAATCTTCACCATCAATCCATCCCCCCGCAGCAAGCGGCACAAAACAATGGCAGGAAATTCGTTCAATTATCTCTGCAAACTTATCACGACTTGCTACGTCTCGACTCACGTTAAGTATAACAATCTCGTCTACTGCCCATTTGTTAAAAGCTTCCATTGCGTGAACAGCATCGTAATGAATAACATTCGTATGTTTAAATCGGACACTTTGTACTACTTGACCATCACGCAGAATCAACACGGCTATCAGACGTTTTTTTAGCACGACATCTCCAGGTAGTTGCGGATAATAGCCAAACCAAATTCCTGACTTTTTTCCGGATGAAATTGAATGCCGCGCACATTACCGCGCTGAATCATAGAACAAAAACGAAGTCCGTAATCTGTACTCGCTAGTACATCTGTTGGCTCATCTGAATGCACATGGTAGCTATGCACAAAGTATGCATCGCTGCCAGAACTTAACCCAGCCAAAACAGGATCAGGTCGCGCAAACTCTACTCCGTTCCACCCCATGTGTGGAACAGACAATCCGGTATTCGGCAAGAATCGTTTCACTCGCGCTGCAAACCAATTCAGACCTTCATGCATGCCCTCTTCCTCTGAAGAGCTACACATCAATTGCATACCGAGGCAAATACCTAAAATGTGCGCACCTTTCGCACGACGTTCATGTAAGGCTTCGGCAAGACCGGTTTGATGCAAACAAGAAATTGCTTGTCCAAAAGCGCCCACACCAGGAAGAATAATTTTATCGTAGGCAGATAATTCCAAGGGGCTAGCGACAATGACGGACTTGCCACCCAAGTGCTCTATGGCATTTTGCACCGAGCGCAAATTACCCATTCCGTAATCAACAATAGCAACAGTTTCTGACTCCATTATCCCAAATCATCCCATTCCAACCGCTGACCGGCTGATTTTTTTAATCTGAGGGGCCTCGTGAGCACCTCCTGCAACCTATCGGGGGTTATGCCAGTGCCAGGTCGTCGGTAATCAATGTCACCCTCAGTCAAGACATGGCCGGCAGGTAAATCGCTGGCAACATGTAGGCTGCGGCGAATGGCATTACCCTTTTTACGTTCATCATCGGACAACACTCGCCTAGGGTTTCCAAGTGCCACCTCCATCTCACGAATCACTTCGACAAATCTGCGCATATCTTGCGGTTCTAAAGACATGACATGCTCCACTGAGCGAATGGTTCGATCCTCGGTAATGGTTTTCTCAAGCATATTTGCACCGACTGCCAGCGCGGCAATATCCATATCCCAGCCAGGGCTATGGTCGGAAAAAGCTACCGGGTAGCCAAACAACCGTTTAATATTCGGAATAACTCTCAAGTTAATACTCTCTATGTGAGCAGGATAGCCCGACGGACAGTGATGAATAATTATATTTTCATTGCCCTCTTCTCTGATGGCATCCACGGCATGTTCAATTTCGCCAAGGGAAGACATACCCGTGTCCACCTGAATGCAGAGTCCTGTCCGCGCAGCATAACGTATAAACGGTATATGATTAACATCCGCCGATGCTATTTTGATCGACTGACATCCTATTTCGACAAGAAAATCGACGTCCTCATGAAAACAGGCCGTGGCAAAAAAAGCTAAACCGATTTCGTCACAATACTGCTTCAGTTCACGCCATTCCTCCATCTTTAATTGTCTACGTAAGAGTATGTCGCTGAGAGGCTCGGTGACGGTTTCCATTTTTTCCGTAGCCACATCGGCAAGCACTTGATACGTAAATGGCAAGGTGGGATCAGCGACCAATCTCAAAGGATCAAACACCTGAAACTTGATGGCATTTCCACCAGCTTCGTGTGCGTGCTTTGCCAAACGTTTTGCTGACTGCAACCCTTGATGAGTAGGGCCTGCCTCAAAGGTAATAAAACACGGAACATCATCACCTATCAAAGTTTCATTAATTTGAATGGTACTGCTCTCTCTCATAACTTGTTCTCGCTGAGATTAATAGAAGTTGCTCACATAATTCGTTTTAGCGAGCCGATAACCTTGTCCTGCAGCTCGATTGCAAGCGCAGGATACATAGGGAGTGAAATGGCTTCGTTATAATAGCATTCCGATACAGGAAAAGTTCCCGCTTCGAAGCCAAACTTTTGATAATAAGGTTGCCTATAAATAGGAATATAATGCAAATTCACGCCAAGACCGGCGGCACGCAATTCTTCAAATACCTGGCGATGTGTTTTGCTGATTTCAGCAAGCTTCAGACGAATTACGTACAAGTGCAGACCTGAATAGCTGTCCTTATGCTGCCAAGGGGTAACCACTGGCAAATCAACCAAAAGCCTGTCATACCGCTTAGCAATATTGTGGCGATTGGCAACGAATTCGTCCAGCCGCGACATTTGACTCAACCCTAGAGCACCCTGTAAGTCGGTCATCCGATAGTTGAAACCAAGGTCAACCTGCTGATAGTACCAAGGGCCATCCGGCTCATGGGTCATTTCGTTTACATCGCGAGTAATGCCATGGCAACGCAATAACTGCATGCGCTTGGCCAGCGTCGCATCATTGGTCAGCGCCATACCACCTTCGGCCGTAGTGATAATCTTGACCGGATGAAAACTGAATACCGTTATGTCGCTGTAACTACAGTTACCGATGGGTTCCCCGCGATATTTGCCGCCAATGGCATGCGAAGCATCTTCAATGACCTTGAACCCGTATCGCTGCCGAAGAACATGAATGGCCGCCATATCACAGGGCTGGCCGCATAGATGCACAGGAATCACAACCTTGGGGAGCTTGCCGCTTTTTTCTGCATGGGACAATTTTTCCGCCAAGCACTCCACGCTCATATTATAGGTACAAGGATCGATGTCCACGAAATCTACCCTAGCACCACAATACAGAGCACAATTGGCACTAGCCACAAAGGTAACCGGAGTCGTCCAAACCACATCGCCCGCCCCAACCCCGAGGGAAAGGCAGGCAATATGTAAAGCGCTGGTGGCACTATTGACTGCCACAGCATGCTGACTGCCACAATAATCAGCAAGAGCTTTTTCAAAGGCGGGCACAGCCGGACCTTGAGTGAGATAGTCTGAGCGCAGGACATCCACCACTGACTGAATGTCAGCTTCAGAGATATCTTGGCGACCGTAAGGAATCATATCTTCTGTGCTCAAACGCTATGGGTGGAATCGACCTGTGCGTTAATCAACTCCCGCAATTCATCCACGGTCAAGAAATCAGGATTACTACCACTGTTATAAGCAAAACCCTGTTTGACCGGCGTTGCTCCAACCTTTTCACAATAGTCCTGTATTGAGTACTCAGCTCCCACCGGCAAAATAGCAAAATATTTGCCCATATCGACGGTATTGAAACTATCGCTCGCAGTAATCATTTCTTCATGGATTTTCTCGCCAGGACGCACTCCAATAACAGGATGTTCGCATTCAGGGCCGATGGCCTGGGCCAGATCCGTAACCCGATATGAAGGAATTTTCGGCACCAACACTTCGCCTCCCCAAGCATTTTCAATTGACCACAACACCATATCAACACCATCTTGCAAACTGATATTAAAACGGGTCATCTCCGCATCGGTAATCGGAAGAACCCCACCCGAGCGCTTTTCAAGAAAAAACGGAACCACCGAACCGCGACTGCCCATAACATTACCATAGCGCACCACACTAAAGCGGATGTCACGCCCCCCCCTGATGTTATTTGCCGCCACAAAAAGTTTGTCCGAACAAAGCTTGGTGGCACCATAAAGATTGATGGGCGCAGCCGCCTTATCTGTGGAGAGTGCCACCACATTTTGCACCTTACTGTCCAGACAAGCCTCAATCAGATTCTGAGCACCAAGAACGTTGGTCTTTATACATTCAAAAGGGTTGTACTCTGCCGCCGGAACCTGCTTGAGCGCTGCGGCATGGATAACAACATCAATACCCTCAAGAGCACGACGCAAACGAGGTTGGTCTCGCACATCGCCGATAAAGTATCTAATCCCAGCGTATTGCTTGCCGGAAAACTGTTGCTCCATTTCAAATTGCTTCAACTCATCCCGAGAAAACACCACCAATCTCTTAATTGTGGGATAACGCTCAAGCAATGTTTGCACAAAAGCTTTACCAAACGAACCGGTACCGCCAGTTATAAGGATGGATTTATTTGATAGCATTTTTTAATAATTCCTCATTTTATATAATTATATTTCAGATAAAATATCAACATTCTGTTCAAGAGTTCAGAAAATTCCCACAGTACACAAGAAAAACATAAGAGAGACGCTCTTCCATTTTTATATTATTCAACATACTCTGCCCCTCCCAAGTCTAAAACTAGACAACATAGCACTAGTACAATGCGCTTGCAACTTAACCAAGGGGACCACAGTTATTGAGATTCAAATCAGTAGTAGGAGTCAAGCGGGCGCATTATCACCAACAAACCAGAACAGACAAAATACCAGGTCTCGCAAAACCCTTTTCCCAGTCGTACCAGAAACACCAACAACTTGCTCAAGCCCTTACCACATTAGCAAAATTACCCACATACACCCCACGGGTGTCAACAATTAAGGGTGCGTTGCTCCGCACCATTTCATAATCAACATCATCATGATTGGTGGCGATGATCACACAGTCCACCCCCTGGAGGGTTTCCCTGCTCAAGGCAACCGAGTCAAGGGTAAAGGAAAATTTTCTGATCTTAGGGAAACTTGGGACATGGGGATCAGAGTACGACACCTCGGCCCCTTTCTGCTGGAGCAGGTCTAACAGAACCACCGCCGGGGATTCCCGCAGGTCATCCACATTTTTCTTATAGGCAATGCCGAGAACAAGAATTTTAGCGCCGCGCAACGGTTTGCTCTGATCGTTAAGGCTATCGGCAACTTTCCCGACCACCCATTCCGGCATAGTGGTGTTAACCTCACCGGCAAGTTCTATAAAACGAGTATGTAGGCCGAATTCCCGAGCCTTCCAGGTTAGGTAAAAGGGATCAATGGGGATGCAGTGGCCGCCAAGGCCGGGACCGGGATAAAAGGGAGTAAAACCAAATGGCTTGGTGGCGGCGGCATCGATTACTTCCCGGATGTCGATGTTCATGCGATCAGCAACCATCTTCAGTTCGTTGACCAAACCGATATTGACCGCTCGATAGATATTCTCCAGGAGCTTGGTCATCTCAGCGGCTTGGGTCGAAGAAACTGGCACCAGCTGGTCAATCACCTGACCATAAAGGGCGTGCCCCGCCTTGCGGCAATTATCCGTATCGCCACCATATACCTTAGGGATCGTGCGAGTGGAAAAATCAACATTGCCCGGATCTTCCCGCTCGGGCGAGTAGACCAAAAATATATCTTCTCCCACCACAAAAGATCGTTCCTCTAGCCGAGGCTTGATGAGTTCATCGGTAGTACCGGGATAAGTGGTACTTTCCAACGAGACAATCTGCCCCTGGTGAAGGAATGGCAACAACTCATCAATGGTAGTGACCACGAAGGAAAGATCCGGCTCGTGATGGCTACCCAAGGGAGTCGGCACACAGATGAGTAGTGCATCAACTTCAGCGGCCCGAGCAAAGTCCGTGGTAACTCCAATCTTATTACCAATTGAGGCCGCACTGATTCTGTCAGCGGGAATATGCCGGAGATAACTCTCACCGCATAAAATTTTGTTAACCTTGACCGGATCGACATCAAAACCGACCACCTGAAAACCAGCCTCAGCATAGCGCAGCAAAAGAGGCAACCCCACATAACCCAGGCCAACGATACCGACCACGGCCTCCTTACGGGCAAACTTTTCGACCAGGGAATCAATCAATTCTTGCGACCTTTGTCTGTTTCCATCCCACCTGCGGGATGAATATCTTCATCCGCCTGCACCGCCTGCCTAAGTTCATCTATTTCCAGCCCCAACTGATCATACTCGACCATCTTTCTCTTCAGGAAGCGAACAGTTAACCTTGCCTTCGCCTCGACTCCTTCGGGGGTGAGAAGATAGCCGTATTGCCGCTTATTTGTATTCCGGCAAAAATTATCAACCTTGACCCACCCCTTGTCAATTAAAGCGCGAAGACAAAAATTGAGCTTGCCGAGACTGATCCCCATGGAACCGGCCAAGGCGCGCTGACTCTGCTCCGGACTCTTTATCAAAGACTGAAGTAGTTCAAAATGGATGGTTTCATCGTGATGATTTTCAGCTGGGGGCATGAGAGTCAGGAATTATGAGTTAGGGGTCAGTAGAATACCACTATTGTAATTGCAAACAGGCTGACAGTTCACCCTGATTTTGCCACGCTACCGCCATCCAGGTGAACGAGTAAGTTCACGAGGTGAACACTAATTACCCGGATACTTCCATGGAGTCAAGACGATTGTTGGGAATATTCTACGAAGCAAGAGGAAATGCACCCAAAAACCACGTTGTCGTATTTCCTCTTGCTTTCTAATGCCGCCAGTTGCAATATGCACAAATAATTCAAATCTATCAGGTTCAGGCAGCAATTATTGCTTCCCAGTACAATAACCCACCATCCTTACATGGTGATCACTTGCTACACACCACAAAATGTGTATTAACAAAAAAATATTTTCAATCGACCACAAGATCTAAAAGACCGAAGATGAGGACAACCATGCATATCCGTTTCCATACCTTCATATTTATTTTCATCCTGCTGCAGTTTCTTACCGGCTGTGGGGGCAACGGAAGTCATTGGTACAAAGCAGGCCATTACCAAGCCGACTTTAACCGTAACTCTCAAGAGTGTGAAATGGTTGCGCAAGAGATTGGCCGTCAAGCCACCATGACCGGACTAATGGTCGACGCTGACACCTACCAGTCAGCCTATACCAGCTGCATCGTTAGCAAAGGCTGGAGCACCACCCCTCCGACACAACCCCAAGCAACGCCACAGCAACAGCAGCAAACAGCACCCACCCTAGCAGAACGCAGAAGCGATGGAACCATCCGCGGCTTCGACCTCGCTTTTACTGTTCCCCTCTCTTTCACGGTCATAGGCAACCGTCGAGAAGGATTAGGTGCAAACTCGGCACAAATCATTACCCTACACGGGCCTGACAATACTTATCTCAACCTGATGTTTCAACAAATCAAGAGCAATCGGTTCATAGCCACCGACTATCCGATCAAGGAGCCTTTTTTCCTTTACAATAATGAATATGACCAGGAACTACCAGACCAACTACGCTGGGCAACTTTCTGCGGCACCATGCAGGGCCAATGGGTGATAGGACTTGGCGCATATTATCTGGTGGACAAAGAACACCGCGTCACCATGGCCTTCACCAGCCCGCTCCCCCCGCAGGAAGAAGCACCGCCGAAGGGATTACGACTAAGTGCCAATCAACGCCTAGCCGCCGACAGATTCGAAAAGAAATGGCTGGGATGGCTGCAAAAAACCACATCCCGGCAAGAAGGATTAATGCATAGATTTTGGAAAGTCACACCGTACCTTATCGGCTCTCACAGCCAATAGCAAAGCACTTTCAACCAGAAATACTCCTGGTCATCACTGCCCCAGTGACGCCAAAAAATCCCGATAGGCGATACCAACCCCCTCGGCCAACGGAGTGGTTGGCCGCCAGCCAAGGCCTAGCAACTTAGCCACATCGAGAAGCTTCCGAGGCGTGCCATCGGGCTTACTACGATCCCAAACAATCTCGCCGCCAAATCCGACCACTGCTTTTACCGTCGCCACAAGCTCAGCAATAGTAAGATCCTCACCGCAACCTATATTAACCAGCGGCGCTTGCGTATCCCCCTGGGTTAACGATCGAAACTTATCATCAGGCTGATTGATTAGAAAAAGACAAGCATCCGCCATATCATCACCAAAGAGGAACTCCCGCCTCGGAGTACCGGTTCCCCAGGCCACGACCTCTTTGTCACCCCGGACCTTGGCCTCGTGCATCTTGCGAATCAAGGCCGGGAGGACATGGGAATTATCCAGATCATAATTATCACCCAAGCCATAAAGATTTGTCGGCATCACCGCCAGATACTGCGTTCCATACTGGCGATTATAGGCCCAACACATCTCAATCCCGGCAATCTTAGCCACGGCATAGGGCCTATTGGTGCCCTCCAATGGCCCGGTGAGCAAATACTCCTCCCGCATGGGCTGTGGACAGTCACGAGGATAAATACAGGAAGAGCCGAGAAAGAGCAGCCGCTTAACCCCATGCTGCCACGCGGCATGGATTACGTTACTCTGAATAACAAGGTTCTCGCGAATAAACTCTGCCGGATAGACGTTGTTGGCATGGATACCACCAACCTTGGCTGCGGCAAGGATGACATATTCCGGACGCTCATCCTCAAAAAACCTGCCCACCGCCTGCTGGTCACTAAGATCCAATTCAGCATGGGTACGCATAATCAAATTGTCGCAGCCAGCCTTGCGCAAGGATCGCACCATGGCAGAACCAACCAGTCCTCTGTGGCCGGCAACGTAGATTCGGGACTGAGGGGTGAGGGGCGAGGTTTGAGAATCAAAAACAGAGGACTGAGGGCTGAGAAGCGAGGGCTTGGTGGGATTCTTTTTAGTCATTTTTGTTGATCTCTCTGTTTTTGTACCGCAGAACGTAAACCGCCGATAATTCTAGCTACCTCATCTGCTTTAGACATTGCCTCTGCAAAAATATCTTCCGCAAGATACCCTACATCCGAGGACTCAGGATTCAAAACTCAGGCCCTGAGCTCAGCCCTCAGACCTCGCCTTTCCATCTACTCATTATAATTATAAACATTAAACCCATGGCGTTTGACCAATTCATCTCGCTCGGCAGCTTTGAGATCCTCTCGCACCATCTCAGCTACCAACTCCTTGAAGGTCACCTTGGGCTCCCAGCCTAACTCGTTCTTTGCCTTACTAGGGTCACCAAGCAGAGTCTCAACCTCGGTGGGCCGGAAGTAACGGGAATCCACCGCAACGACACATCTCCCCTGATCATCGTAGCCCTTTTCATCCACCCCCTCGCCTTGCCAACGGATGTTCATGCCAAGTTCAACAGCCGCGGCATCAACAAAATCCCGCACTGAATGCTGCACCCCGGTGGCGATCACAAAATCATCAGGGGTCTCCTGTTGCAGCATCAACCACTGCATCTCCACATAATCCTTGGCATGCCCCCAATCGCGCTTGGCGCTCAGATTGCCAAGATAGAGACAATCCTGCAGACCAAGCTTGATCCTCGCCAAGGCCCGGGTGATCTTGCGAGTGACAAAGGTCTCACCCCGCACCGGCGACTCATGGTTAAAAAGAATACCGTTGCAGGCATACATCCCGTACGCCTCCCGGTAATTGACCGTAATCCAGTAAGCATAAAGTTTGGCCACTGCGTAAGGCGAACGGGGATAAAATGGGGTAGTTTCCTTCTGCGGCGTCTCCTGAACCTCGCCAAAAAGCTCCGAGGTGGAAGCTTGATAGAAGCGGGTCTTCTTTTCCATCCCAAGAATCCGCATCGCCTCCAGAACCCGCAACGCCCCCAAAGCATCGGAGTTGGCGGTATACTCTGGCTCTTCAAAAGAAACCGCCACATGACTCTGGGCCGCCAGGTTATAAATCTCGTCCGGAGACACCTGCTGAATAATCCGCAGGAGGCTGCTGGAGTCTGTCATGTCGCCATAATGCAGGACAAACCGCCGCTCTTTTTCATGGGGATCCTGATAGAGATGATCTATCCGATCGGTATTAAACAGTGAGGCGCGACGCTTGAGACCATGCACCTCATAGCCCTTCTTTAACAAAAACTCGGCGAGATACGCGCCATCCTGACCAGTAATACCAGTAATCAATGCTTTTTTCATATGTCACAACTCCTAGAAATCTTGTTTCAAGTCTCGCTAACAACCATTTCGACCATATATATCTTCAAAACGAACAATATCATCCTCACCCAAGTAGCTACCTGATTGCACTTCAATCAACTCCAATGGTATTTTTCCAGGATTTTCTAATCGATGGGTGGCGCCGATGGGAATATAGGTGGACTGATTTTCGGCAAGAATGATTTCCTGATCGCCATTAACCACCTTAGCCGTTCCCTTGACCACAATCCAGTGCTCAGCCCGATGATGGTGAGCCTGAAGAGACAGTCGCGCTCCAGGACTCACCACAATGCGCTTAACCTGAAACCGTTCAGCATTATCAATACACTCATACGAACCCCAAGGTCGAAAAACCTGCCGATGCAAGACAACCTCCTGCCGCTGCTCCAACTTCAACCGTTCCACAATCGCCTTGACATCCTGAACCCGATCTTTAGCAGCCACCAACACCGCATCGGCGGTCTCAACCACCACATGCTCACGCAATCCCACCGCAGCTACCATGCGACCACTGGCATGGATATAACAATCTTGAACATCCTCGCCAATCACGTCACCCTTAAAGACATTGCCATTCTCATCCTGCTCGCCTCGCTCCCAGAGGGCTGCCCAAGAACCGATATCGCTCCACCCACAATCCAGGGGAATCACGCAAGCAGCATCGGTTTTCTCCATCACCGCATAATCGATAGAGTCACTGGGACATTTCGCAAACGCGGCCTCATCAAGACGAATGAAATCAATATCAGAAACCTTGCCATCATACGCCTCGCAGCAAAGGGCAAGCATTTCGGGAGCAAACTTCTCCAACTCCTCCAGATAACGGCGTGCCTTGAACATGAACATACCGCTGTTCCAAAGATACTCACCAGACTCCAAATACCTTTCGGCAGTAGCTAAATCAGGTTTCTCAACAAAACGAGCCACTCGATAAACATCAGCGGCAGCAGCCACCTGATCGCCTTTACAAATATAACCGTAACCGATTTCTGGATGATGGGGGAGAATACCAAAGGTAATAAAATCACCTGTTTCCGCCACGACAAGGCCACCAGCCACGGCCTCCTTGAAGGCAACCTCATCATCAATCAAATGGTCGGCAGGAAGAACCAGCAAAACCGGGTCATCTTCCTGCGCCAAGGCCTCAAGGGCAGCGATGGCCACGGCCGGGGCAGTATTACGCCCCACCGGTTCGAGAAGGATAGCGGCATTACTATCTGCCTCCCGCAGCTGCTCAGCAACCATGAATCGATGCTCGCTATTGCTGACCACCAACGGCGCTGAAACACCCACCACCCCAGCAAGACGAGCCACCGTATTCTGGAGCAAGGTTCGCTCATTAACCAAAGGCAGCAACTGTTTGGGATACAATGAACGAGAAAGAGGCCAGAGCCGGGTACCGGAACCACCGGCCAAAATCACCGGCACGATAACTGATGCGTCCACTAATAACTCCTTATTATAATTAGTCAGCAACCCCTGTTGGCTACAAAAAACTCCTCCGCAACAAAGAGGAAAACTTAATCAAGCTGCAAAATCAATCTTGTCCAATTACCTTCCGCTCCCTAAGGAACCGAATAACCATCTCAACGCATTCCCCCAGAGGCAGGGAACCGCTGTCCAAAACTAAGCTTGGCTTAACCGGTTCCTCATAGGGAGAAGAAATACCGGTATAATTAGCAATTTCACCAGCCCGTGCTTTTTTGTACATCCCCTTAACATCCCGCTCCTCACAGACTTCCAGAGGGCATCGGCAGTAAATCTCGACAAATTCACCCTCGCCGACAATCTCCCGCAGCATTTGCCGATCGCGGCGCATGGGGGAAATAAAGGCGGTGAGGGCGATCACCCCGGCTTGGAGAAAAAGATTCACCATCTCGCCAATCCGGCGGATATTTTCATGCCGATCCTCAAGGGAGAAGCTCAAATCACCACAAAGGCCGTGTCGAACATTATCACCGTCAAAAACAAAGGTCCGGCAGCCCAGTTCATAAAGCCGCTCTTCCACGGCATGGGCCAGGGTCGACTTGCCGGAGCCGGAGAGACCGGTGAACCATAGATTGACAGCCCTATGGCCGTTCAACTGCTCGCGGCGTTTTTTGGTGACCGCGGCATGGTGCCAAACCACATTTTCGGATGAGGGAGTATTTTTCTTCATGAAATATCTTTCGTTCGTCCTTGCAGAGGACGAAACCTCTCAGTATTTAAGCCCAACCCGCTCTCGAACCAAATCAAGAGTGAGAATGGCTTTGGTACGAGCCTTTTCCGCCCCTTGTTTGAGAATGGCCCGCAGTTGCTCAGGTTCCGCAAGCAATTGCTGTTTTTTCTCACGCGCCTCACGGAAATACTCCCAGAGCAAATCCACCAGTTCCAGCTTGATCTTGCCGTACATGGCCCCGCCGTTGACGTAGAGATCATGCACCTCCTGCAACCGTTCTGCGGGAGCAAAGAGCTTGTAGATACTATACAGATGGCACTTATCTGGATCCTTGGGGTCTTCCACTGGGGTGGCATCGGTGACGATGGCCATCACCCGTTTTTTAAGGGTTTTGGCATCGCTAAAGATGGGGATGGTGTTGCCATAGGATTTGGACATCTTCTGGCCATCTACGCCCGGTACGGTGGCAACATTGGCATCAATCACCGGCTCCGGCACCGTAAAGGTCTCACCAAAGGTATTGTTGAACTTGATGGCGATATCGCGGGCCACCTCCAGATGCTGCTTCTGATCCTTGCCCACCGGCACCCGCTCAGCCTGAAAAAGAAGGATATCAGCAGCCATCAACACCGGATAGGCGAAGAGACCATGACTGGGGGCAATGCCCTTGGCCACCTTATCTTTATAGGAGTGGCACCGCTCCAGCAAGCCCATGGGGGTAAGAGAAGACAAGACCCAGGCCAACTCAGTGACCTCGGGAAGATCAGACTGCACCCAAAACAAACATTTCTCAGGGTCAAGACCCAGGGCAATAAAATCAGCAGCCGCCTCCAGAGTACCTTGAGCGAGGGTTGCTCGATCCTGTACGGAGGTAAGGGCGTGCAGGTCAACAATAAAGGCGTACAACTCGCTCTGATCCATATTGGCAATCATCGGCTTCATCATCCCGAAGTAGTTGCCGATGTGCAGTTGCCCAGAGGGCTGAATACCTGACAAGATTCTCATAATTTTTCCCGTTCTTTTGATATTTTACGGCTTGTTCACTGCTCACTGTGTTTAAAAAAAAAACGGCCCGAGAGCAAGGCTTTTCTCCCCCGCCCCCGCAGAAACAAAAGGACAAAAAAAGGGAGCAGGATTTCTCCCACTCCCCTTCCCATGCAGAAATTCAAAGGAAATTTACTCTTTGACCTCCTCGAAGTCAGCATCAACCACGTCGTCGTCATCCTTCTTGGCTCCGGCGTCGCCACCAGCATCAGCACCCGGCGCGGCTTGATCCTGACTGGCCTGGCTGTACATCATCTCAGCCAGCTTATGGGAAGCCTGGGTCAGGGCCTCAACCGCCGCCTTCATGGCCTCAACGTCGTCTCCTTCCATGACCTTCTTGACATTCTCGATCTCGCGCTCGACATTGGACTTGGTCTCGGCATCAACCTTATCGCCCAAATCCTTCAAGCTCTTCTCGGTGGCATACACCAGGGAGTCGGCCTGATTCTTGGTTTCCACCAGCTCTTTACGTTTCTTGTCTTCCTCGGCGTGGGACTCGGCATCGCGCTGCATCTGCTGAATCTCATCCTCGGACAAACCGCTGGAGGCGGTAATCTTGATTGATTGCTCCTTGCCAGTGCCAAGATCCTTAGCAGAAACATGCAAGATGCCGTTGGCATCGAGATCAAAGGTTACCTCAACCTGCGGCACTCCGCGCGGTGCAGGCGGGATATCGGCAAGATCAAAACGACCGATGGACTTGTTACCGGAAGACATCTCGCGCTCACCCTGCAGAACGTGGATGGATACCGCCGGCTGATTGTCGGCCGCGGTGGAGAAGACCTGACTCTTCTTGGTGGGGACAGTGGTGTTCTTCTCAATGAGCTTGGTAAAAACTCCGCCCAAGGTTTCGATTCCCAGAGAAAGTGGGGTAACATCGAGGAGAAGAACATCTTTAACATCACCCTTCAATACTCCGCCCTGAATGGCGGCGCCGATGGCCACCACTTCATCAGGATTCACCCCCTTATGAGGTTCCTTACCGAAGATCTCCTTGACCTTCTCCTGGACCTTGGGCATCCGGCTCATGCCGCCCACCAGAATAACCTCATCAATCTCGGCAGCAGTAAGACCAGCGTCCTTGAGGGCGGTTTTACAAGGCCCGATGGTGCGTTCCACCAGATCAGCAACCAGGGTCTCGTACTTGGCCCGGCTAAGTTTAACATTGAGATGCTTAGGCCCGGAAGCGTCGGCGGTGATGAAGGGCAAGTTGATCTCACTTTCCATGGTGGTGGACAGCTCCATCTTGGCCTTCTCGCCCTCTTCCTTCAAACGCTGCAAGGCCATCTTGTCGGTGCGCAAGTCAATACCCTGCTCACGCTTGAACTCGTCGGCCAGCCAGTTAACGATGCGCATATCAAAGTCTTCGCCGCCGAGAAAGGTGTCGCCATTGGTGGACTTGACCTCAAAAACACCATCGCCGATCTCAAGGATGGAAACATCAAAGGTGCCGCCGCCAAGATCGAAGACCGCAATCTTCTCCTCGCCTTTCTTGTCGAGACCGTAGGCCAAAGAGGCGGCAGTGGGCTCGTTGATGATCCGTTGCACGTTCAAACCGGCAATCCGACCGGCATCCTTGGTGGCCTGACGCTGGCTATCATTAAAATAGGCCGGAACGGTGATTACCGCTTCGGTAACCGCTTCGCCAAGATACTCCTCGGCAGTCTGCTTCATCTTGGTCAAGGTCATGGCAGAAATCTCGGCAGGGGTGTAAGCCTTACCATCCACCTCAACCGCCGCGTCACCGCCCTTGCCCTCAACAATGGGAAAGGGGCTCACTTCAAGACTCTTCTTGACCTCGGCATCGGTGAATTTCCGACCAATAAGACGCTTGATGGCGTGCAGGGTCTTGGTGGGATTGGTAACCGCCTGCCGTTTAGCAACCTGGCCTACCAGCCGCTCACCACTATCATTAAAAGCAACAATGGACGGGGTGGTGCGGTTGCCTTCGACATTGGCGATAACCTTGGGCTCGCCGCCTTCCATGATCGACACACATGAATTGGTGGTTCCTAAATCTATTCCGATAATCTTGCTCATTCCATATTCTCCTTATACAGATTAGTTCTGGATAAAATAATTTTTTTCAGGGCCTATGCCTCAGCCGACAACGATAACCTTGGCCGCCCGCAGCAAACGTTCCTTGTACATATATCCCTTTTGAAATTCCTTAAGGACAGTATTATTCTCAAACTCTTCGCTGGCCTCCATGGCCAGGGCCTCATGAAAATTGGGATCAAAAACCTGCCCCACACTCTCGATGGCTTGTAGTCCAAATTTCTCAAGACAGGTCCGTAAACCCTTGATGGTCATCTCAACCCCCTCCAGCAGGGCATTACCATTCTCGCCGCCTTGCCCCTGCTGAACTGCCATCTCCAGATTGTCCAGGGTGGGAAGCAATTCCTTGAGAATATTCTCTTCAGCATACCGCAGAGAAGTCTCTTTCTCTCGGGCAGTACGTTTCTTGAAATTTTCCAGTTCAGCTGCCATCCGCAACATCTTGTCTCGGCTTTCATCAGCTTCCGCCCGAGCCGTTGCCAATTCTTCGGCAAGCTTGGAGGTTTCGTCCACCGTATCATCAGCCGTTACCGTGGCCTCCCCTTCCGCATCAACTTCCAGCTCAACCGCCGCCGTTTCTGCTGCTGTGGTATCTACCTCGGCAGGCGTCTCCGCCTTGCCTTTGGATTTTTTTGTCACCGACTCCTCCTGAAGATAAGAAATATTCTCTGCCATCACTGCCGGTCACATCGCGCAGTGATCATTTTCAATTTTCGCCACCTGACAACGAGTTCCACCGTCCCAACAAGCTTGCGGCGTACCCGGCAGAGGTGGTTTATTTCGCAATTGAGAGGAACAATAAGTATGCACCTTTTCGTTGTCAAGTCACCAACCGGCATTTGACCGCCGGTGTTGAGTCTGGTACTCTGGGGGCTGAATTCACGCAAAAAAACCCGTCAAAACAACGGGGTAACCGTCATTTTGTCGTCAGCGGAGAGAGGTCATGCCCAGAAATTTTTTCTTATTTTTACTCACTTTTTGTATCCTTGCCGGACAAGTCACCAGCAGCGCTGCCGAAATGCAGCCCGTGCGCAAACTCCGGGCCGGACTGCCACCATTTGAGGTTATGGAAAAGGTTCTCACCACCAACCAACAGTTTGCCAACAAGATTAAGGCCAACACTGACCTCACCGAACTCAAGACCCCCTACCTGACCTGGCTAACCGACGCCGACGCCCGCCTGGAAGAACGGCTGATCCTTAACGCTCCAGGGAAACCAATCTACACCATCCGCAACCTTGGTAATCAACTGGCAACCTCATTGGGGAGCATTGATTTCGGAGTCCGCCACCTGCACACCCCCATCCTCCTAATCACCGGCAGCACCGACAGCCTGGCCATTCGTCTCTTCAAGGAAGGTTATCAGGACATGGACGGCTCCATCCGTAAAGACTTGGACCATCTCCACCTCCCCCTTGCCCATCCCGCCCCGCAGGGTAAAAACAGCAAAAATCCGAACCCCACCGAACAACTGCTCCGCACTGCCGAAGCCAATGTCGATTTCCAAGTAGAGCAAGCGGTACAACGGTATCAAGAACGGATCCACGGTGGACGCCTGGTGGTGGTGGGAGGGATCATCGATCTTGCCAATCTCTATGCCCGCGGCCCCGGATGCCTGATCATCACCAATGTCAACAACGAACGAAAGGACAGCAAGATCAAACGGTTACGATTGATGAACCGTCTGCAACAGAAATTAATCAATACCCATATCGGTCGCTTTCGCCCCCTGCGCAAGAAAGGCGGCAGCAAATAAACTACCCCACCGCCATGACACAAAAAAAAGCCCCTTACCAACAGGCAGGGGCTTTTTTACGTCTACAGAGAAAGAGGAAGATTACGAGGCGAGGTACTGATTAATGGCCTCGGCGATGATGCCGACTATTTTCCGAAACCGCTCCTCGTCGCGCTCCAACAAGGTCATCCGGAAGCCCTGTAATTCAGTGGCAAAGGAAGAAAGCGGCACCACACAAACGCCGGTGGCCCCCAGCAGGTAATAGACGAACCGTTTATCCAGCGACACATTGGCAGCGCCCACCAGCGATTCAACATGCTCTCGAACCTCTTTGAGATCTATGGGCAAGGTTTGCTGGTGGTTGACCCGCCCTTCCTCAAAAACAATACTCATATAGAAAGCGCCGTTGGTACGATTCACCTTCAGGCCATCTACCTCTTTAAACACGTCATAGGCGATATTTGAGTATTTCTCATACCGCTTGATGCGCTCCTGAAGATGGGCCGGATATTCAGGATGACTGATCACCGCCGGCAGCACCTTCTGGGGCAAGGTGGTGGAGCAAACCTCCACCATTTTGGCATTGAGCAACGAGTTCATGTATTGTTCGAACATCGGATCCCGATGCGCGTTATAGAACTCGATCCAGCCACAACGGGATCCGGGCCAAGGCATTTCCTTAGAGATACCGCGCATGGCCATCCCCGGCACATCGCCGATGACATCGGACAACGGCAGAGAATGTTGCCCGTTATAAGTGATATTCTGGTACACCTCGTCACAGATGATAAACAGGTCATATTTGCGGGCCAGCTCCACCATTCCGCGCAGGATCTTCTCTGGATAGACGGCACCGGTGGGATTATCCGGGTTGATGATTAAAATCCCCGCCACGGTGTGGTTGTACTTGATCCTCTTCTCCAAATCATCGAGATCTGGATACCAATTATTGTCGGGATCAAGCATATAGGAAACTGGTCGGTCGGCGGCATGGGCCGCCTCAGCAGAGGAATGAGTGGTGTAACTGGGAGTGGGCACCACCACCCGAGCCGTCCGTTTCAAGAAACCGAAGACCTTGCTGATCGCATCACCCAGGCCATTAAAGAAAAGGATATCCTCGGGGCTGATCTGGGCGCCACCACGCTGATTGGTCTGCTCGGCGATGAACTGCCGGGTGGACAATACACCACGGGTAGGGCAGTAACCGTAGGTCAGGTCATCCCTGACATACTCAGCAACGATATCCTTCATCCATTCCGGGATCACCTCTCCCTTATAGATGGGATCGCCAATATTCTCCCAATAAACCTTGATTCCGAGCTTTTCGAGTTTTTCGCCAACATTAACGATGTTGCGAATCTCGTAAGTAAGTTCCCCGGCACCAATATGTACGATATCAGTCCGCATTTCATATACTCCCAAAGGAATGAAAAAACGCCCAAGGATAAGACGACCGCTACATCTATCCGCCTGATTCATGGGCCTTTGTAAACAAATACAAAAGGATACCAAGTACCACAGCAAGTGCGGTTCGTCAACAACCGCTTAATTAATTCCTGCCATGGGCCGATAAGGTAAGTAAGGACGCAGACAGCCAGCGCCAAGCCCAGAACCATTACCGACGAGGAGGTTAATGATGAAACTCTGGAAATTTACCGTCGAGAACAAGATGGTCAAACACGGCTGCACTGAACGCCAACAACTGACCCCAACTGGCTGCAACGAGCCTTTCAAGGATCGCTACTGGTGCCCGAAGCTCCAGTGGTTCAGGAAAGAAAGCTGCCCATTCATCAATCAACGCGAATGCAGCAACTACAAAGATATGTGCGGGAGTTTATGAAAAAAACCAGAAAAGGATCGACAGCAAGATGGGATTAGGCGCTAACATCCATTAGCAAAACTACACGGCAAGGTTCACCCCAAGCCGCTTTTCACCGTTAAGATTACCACTTCCGGCAGAATTTGCGTTTTCACCATAACGCTGCATCGCCACATGCCCGCCCCTGCCGCCAGCCCCCCCGGCCGCATCACCTTGCGAACCGGCCGCACCAGAACGATCACCTTCAGATCCTTCCTGTTGCGCCTCTTCTCTCTTTGCCACCGCCTCAGCACTTCTTAGCTCGGCCTCTTCCGCCCGCATCGCTTGAAACTCCCTCTGCGCTTCGACAATTCTAGTTGTAGCAGTGGCCGCAACGCTACGATCCTGCGATGACGGATTAGCTGGAGCCAAAGCCGCCGCCCGCACTACCCCCATCTTCCGAATGGTTTTTTCAGGATCAGACTCACTGGAGGTATCAATCTGCACCTCACCGCCAATGGCATACCGTCTGCCGTCCGGCCCGCTTTGATAACTAAAAGAAGCGCCACTGGTGGCATAGCCGCCAGCAGCGGCGAGATGGGCTTGCTCATGGGCGCGAACTTGAGTATCCGTCACCTGTAATTGCGCAACAATCTGCCGCTCCTCCGGAGTCAACTCCCCCCCAGACGAAGCAACCTCCTGCTCTTCCGATGTTTCGCCTTTCTTCTCTACCGCTTTTTCTTCGCCGCCCCCCTCTCCCGACTTCCCTCCGGCAACCGGATCAGCCACGGCATCTGGAGAACCATCTCCACCGCCTGCCACCGAACCTTTTCCCTGCTGCGCGCCATAAGCCCGCAAAGCAACCTTCGCCTGCCAATCACCGGCACCAGGCTCACTTCCGCCAGGTTGACCCCTATTCTTCCACCATTGCCCCTGCGCAAAGGTATCTCCCCCCATCCCGGTTCGTGCCCTCTCCGAACCTTGCGGCTCAGGACTACCAACAACCGGTGGTGAAGTAACGCCACCCCTCATCCTCGGGGCGGGAATTGTCGACAAGAGAGTATTTATCCCAGCCATTACCTACCTCTTTTCAACATAAACCATGACCACTGCAACCAAGCAACCAACCATCTTGAACTTGAACCCTCATTATATCACGACTACGATTGAGAAACAAAAGTTCCCACAGAGACAAACCACCTCGCCCGAGTTATCGACAAAAAAAAAGCCGCTACCTAAAGGAAGCGGCCTGTAGCTCAGTCGATGGGGTGAGGAACTGTCATTCACCACTGGTTCTTTGCGCCAGAGGTACAAACGGCTTCAACTTCGGGCCGACATATATCTGCCGTGGCCGCCCGATCCGCGAATCAGGATCATTCCACATCTCTATCCAGTGCGCGATCCAGCCTGGCAAACGGCCCAGAGCAAACATCACCGTAAACATGTCGGAAGGGATACCCATGGCTCGGTAAATGATACCACTATAAAAATCCACGTTGGGATAGAGGTTGCGCTCAATAAAGTATTCATCCCGCAGAGCCACCTCCTCAAGTTCCTTGGCAATCTCCAGCAAAGGATCATCAACCACATTCAAAGAGACCAAAACATCATCACAAGCCTGTTTGAGGATTCGCGACCGAGGATCATGGGTCTTGTAGACCCGGTGGCCAAAGCCCACCAGCCGGAAAGGATCTTTAGGATCCTTGGCCTTTTCAATAAACTTCCGATAACCACCGCCTTCGCTATGAATGGTCTCCAGCATCTCCATCACCGCTTGATTAGCACCGCCGTGCAAAGGACCCCAAAGAGCGCTGATGCCAGCAGAAATAGAGGCATAAAGATTAACCCGGGCACTGCCCACCAACCGCACCGTTGAAGTAGAGCAGTTCTGCTCATGATCGCCGTGCAGGATCAAGAGCTTGTTCAAGGCCGCCACCACCTTGTCGTTAACCTCATAGGGCGCAACCGGTGAGTCGAACATCATGTTCATAAAATTAGCGCAATAGGAAAGATCATGGCGCGGATAAACCACCGGTTGCCCCAAAGACTTCTTATAGGAAAAAGCGGCAATGGTTCGGACCTTGGAAAGAAGCCGGGCAGCCATGGCATCGATATTTTCCAACGGATTCTCGGTCATCTCCGGGTAGAAATTACAGAGCGAGTTGACCATGGTGGAAAGGATGGACATGGGCGACGAGTAAGGAGGGAAACGATCAAAGAAATGAACCATATCCTCATGAATCATGGCAAAACGGCCAAGCATCTCACTGAAATTCCGCAACTGATCGGCAGTGGGCAGGGCACCATGTACCAACAGATAGGCAACCTCAACAAAGGTACAATGTTCGGCCAGTTCATCAATGGCATAACCACGGTACTGGAGAACGCCCTTCTCTCCATCCAGAAAAGTAATATTACTTCGACAGGAGCCAGTATTCATATAGCCAGAATCAAGGGTAATGTAACCAGTCTGGGCGCGCAAAGAACGGATATCAATAGCCCGCTCTCCCTCCGATCCTTCGACCACCGGCAGCTCATACGTCTTGCCGTCCAACTCGATTTTTACCTTTTTACCAGTATGCACATCACTCATATCATTTTCCTTCCATTTCCTTCCCGCCTTGAATCAAAAATGCCTGCGAATAAAATCCAAAAGAAGCGATAACAGGCCACGGGTTTAAAAAAACACCTCGGAACGTGCAAAAAGACCGAAACCCGACGTGAAATATAATTACAAATCGGCTATTGTAAAGTAAATCTGCCCCGCAAGCAAGCCAGAAGCACTTTTCCCCGGTGAATACACATGGTTACCAGCACATCACTCCATCAGCGAATGGATATTTTTCTCCACCAAGTAACTGTTTATCCAGTCTCTTGCCAAGCCCTGGGCAATGGTCGTAGCGACGAACAATGGCTAGACGAGGTTCTTGCCGGCGGCGCCCGCATCGTCCAGCTGCGCGATAAAGAAGCAAACGACCGGGAACTGTACGAAAAGGCCATCCATTTTCGCCGTCAGACCGAAGCCGCCGGTGCCCTGCTTATCATCAACAATCGACTGGACATCGCCTTGGCGGTTAACGCCGACGGCATTCACCTGGGCAACTCGGATATTCCTGCTGAAGCAGCCAGAGCCCTGGCCCCGGAACTAATCATCGGTGTTTCAGCCAACACCATCGAACAAGCCGCCACCGCCAAGACTCGCGGTGCGTCCTATTTCAACATCGGCCCAATCTACCCCACCAAAACCAAGAAACGACTCACAACCTTTTTGGGGCCTGAAGCCATCCCGACCTTCGCGGCTCAATGCCAACTACCCTTTACAGTGATGGGCGGGATTAAATTTAACCACCTCCAAGAATTAACCAAGGTTGGCGCCCGCCGCATCGCGGTGGTCACCGCCCTCACTCAGGCCGATAACATCGGTACCGAAACCAGCCGCTGGATCAACTTCATCAGCAACAGCAACCGGTAGACTCCCGGCACAACCCTCTTGCCACCCCAAAGACCATGACTATAAAAACCCTTGCCCAACAAAAAGAAGACATCCTCCTGCTGATGAAGTATGCGGTTCCAGCCGAACAAATGGTGGAAGCCCGGCAACTGCTGAATCGCTACCAAACCGATATTATTGCCATCAACCTCCTTAGCGCCTTCTACAGCTACCTGCCGGAAGGACTTGACGACACCGTTCGTGAATTACGCTTACTGGCACGCCGCCAAGGAGCTTTTCTGATCGCCGCCATCACCTATCATTCCGCCTACTTCTACCTGGTCACGGTGAACAAGGCCGAATTTCTTGGCGATGGCAAGGATGGAGTCTGGGACAAGGAAATACGTGATTTTTTTGAACTGGGGAGTCGAGAAGATTTTCTAAAAAAGACAACCAACCTGACGAACTTTTCAGAACACACCCCGGCCCATCAAGACGAACAGCTTTGCCCGGCCTGCGCGGCGGCAGACGGTGAAAAACATGTGCTGGGATGTCCAGTGGAAGTTTGCCCTTGGTGCGACGGGCAACTTACCAGCTGTCACTGTCGCTTTGAGCAACTGGATCGCGACCACCTCCTAGGCGAACGCGAACTTGCCGCCCTGGAAGAAAAGCTCGCCAAGAAGGGACGTATTCCTTATGACAGCGCCAAGCACCGACCCGTCTACCCCACTGCGGGCGACGGGGACGAACCAACGCCGACTACTTAGTACCTGTCCATAAATGAAGATCTTTGCGGAGATCAGGTAAGCGAGCTTGCGAGACTCCGAAAAGACCATTTATAGACAGACACTACTTAATGAGCGGAATCCAAATACTTATAGAACTGAGAGTCAGAGGAAAGAATCATCTTGGTATTACTGCCCAGAGAGTTTTTATAACTCTCTAGGGTTTTATAAAATGAGTAAAACTCTGGATCTTTGTTATAAGCCTGGGCATAGATTCGGGTTGCCTCTGCATCTGCCTTACCCTTGATCTCCTGCCCCTCACGGGTGGCCGCCGAAGTAATCTCCTTCAGCTCACGCTGCACCTTACCCATAATCTCCGCCTTCTGCCCCTCACCCAGCGATCGCTTCTCAGCGGCAATCCGCTTGCGTTCGGAAATCATCCGGTCATAAACCTTACGCCGCACCGTTTCGATATAATTGACCCGCTTAAACATCACCTCAACGAGCTCAATCCCGTACTGTGGCGTCACCTTCGATGCTGCATCGAGAATCATAGCTGCGATCTTGTCCCGACCCAAAAGAATCGCTTCCCGTTTTTTGCCTTCTTTATCCACCACCGCCCCTGCGGTGGTGGCCCAGTCGGAGCTGCGGATAATCTCCACCAGATCGTTCTTGTTCACCAGATCGCGCACCGTGCCGTCGAGGATATCATCAAGGATGGACTGGGCGCGACTGACATTATTCACCGCCTGCAAAAAGAGCAACGGATCGGCAATCCGCCAGCGGGCGGTGACATCCAGATAGACAAAGGTTTTATCATTGGTGGGGATCTGGTTTGGATCTCCGTCCCAGATCAGGATCCGCTTCTCAAAAAAGGTGGCGTCCTGAATGAACGGAGTCTTGAAGTGAAGTCCAGCCTCAGAAATCGACTGCCCAATGGGGCGGCCAAACTGGGTGATCACCGCTTGTTGCCCCTCGGGCAGAACGTAAAATCCGTTCATCACGGTGATGATAAGCGCGACCACCACGGTGATCAGCAGAGTTTTAACAATTTTATTCACGAGTTACACCCTCAGTTTGATTCGTAAATTTTACTCTGAACTACTTCTTGCGAGCACCGGAAAGATCAAGTAACGGCAGCACCGAACGCTGTTCCTTGTCGATAACATACACCTCGGAAACCTTGGGCAAAACTTTCTGCATGGTCTCAAGGTACATGCGACGCCGGGTAACATCCTTGGCCCCCTGGTACTCCTTCAGAACCGCCAGAAAACGAGCTGCATCACCCTTGGCGCCATTGGTTCTCTCCACTGCGTAACCATGCGCTTCTTCAATGGTTTCCTTAGCCTGACCACGCGCCTTGGGCACCACCTTGTTATAGGCCTCTTCCGCCTCGTTGACCAGTCGCTTCATGTCCTGATCAGCCTCATTCACCTCATTAAAGGCAGGCTTTACAGCCTCGGGCGGATTAACATCCTGCAACTGCACGGTGACGATTTTCACCCCAGCTTCATAACGATTAAGAGCCGCCTGCACCTCGCGGGCAGTGGCGGCGGCAAGAATCTCGCGATTACTGAGCACATAATCAAAATCCATGTTGCCGACGATACGACGGATAGCGGTTTCGGAGACATCGCGCACCGCTGACTGCACATCGGCAACCTTAAAGACGAAATTAACCGGATCAAAGACCTTGTACTGAACAATCCACTCCACATCGATAACATTCTTGTCACCGGTGAGCATCAAGGATTCGTTGTCATAACCCTGCCGCTGATAAACAGTCTTCTGGCCCGGCTCCCGAGTACGAAAACCAAATTCTTCCTTCCGCACTGCGTCGACATTGACCTTGTATACCTGATCAACCATCGGCACCTTGAAGTTAAGACCGGGGGAGGCGATTTTGACATACTTGCCAAAGCGAAGAACCACCCCGCGCTCACCGGGATTAATGGTATAGAATGAAGAGTAGGCAACATTGAACAAGAGCAGGGCAATGATAATACCACCCGCCTTGCCAAGCCCAGCCAGGAAACTGGGGCCGGAAGAGGAACCAGCTGTTCCTGAAGACGGCGTGCCCCCAGAGCCACCGGCACCACCCCCGAAAGCGGACTTCACATTTTTAATCAAGGTAGCGATCATTTCCTCTGGCGTGGGCGGTCGCTTATTCTGCCCCCACGGCGGTTGTTGATCATCAAAAGCCATAACGATGAAAACCTCACATTTGCTTGGTATGAATTAATATGGATAGACGGGAGAATGCATTTCACACTCTCCCAGATTACCTTTACAATTACAAGCCCCTTTTTACCTACAAGGCCAGACGCCAACATCCCCAAACAGCGGCCACGCAAATAGAAAAAAGAACCGTCTGCAACAACAACGAATCAGCATCACGGCGGTAACAATCAGGCAGGCGGGCAATAAGCCCCCCCAACATAAAACCGACAGCCAACCCCCAACAATGCGCCCCGAAATCGGTTTGCTCGCCACCAGCGCCAAGCATGGCCAAAAACGCCGCCCCCCCGCCCAAGGGCAGCAACACCCCCCGCAGAGAACGCATCCTCAGCTCCAAGCCACAGAGAATGCCCACCGCCCCAAAAACAGCCGTGGAAAAACCCACCGCATGGTGGTCACCGGCACGAACCATGACATTGACAAGATTACCCAACACCCCGGCAGCAAGAACCAAACTCCAGCCTAAGCCAATCCCCAGGGTCTTACAGACAAAATGAACAAGAATCGCTCCGAAACAAAAGTTACCCAAAATATGCACGGGATCGGCATGAAGGGTTAGAGCGGTGAGCAAACGCCACCATTCACCACCCTGCAAGATGCGAACACTATCAATGGCCCCTTGGTCGAACCAGCAACTGTTATCTTGCCACGGACCGGTAACCACATAAAAAACCAACAACGCCCCCATCACCAGCAAGGTCGGCGGCTGCCGATGTTGCCAGGCATGATCAACCTTAGGGGCAGGAGGCGGCCAATCCTGATTCTCCGCTTCAAACCGTGCAAGCTGACTCCGCGCCGCCGCCACGGCTAGCCCTGAAGTCAAACATTGCCAGTTAGCTCCATCCCTTTCCAACCGGTGCGGAATCGCCACCGCGTCCAGTACCAAAGACCAAATTCGGGCTTGCTCGCCGTTAACAGTAACGGCCACGGGCGTTAAATCCTGAATAATTTGCTCAGACACTTCTCACCACCATCTGCCGCCGAACCTACCGCCACGGGGAGATTTCTTGACATTGCCGGGAAAGATCATTACAAGTCGATACGTTAAAAACTGGAGGGGCAAAAAACCTCAAGTTCCACACACCAACCAGAAAATGTTGTACCAGCGACAAAGCAATGAGCAAAGAAAAAACAAAGGAAATAATACAGATAAAAAAAAGATGGTGCCGAAGGGGAGACTTGAACTCCCACGAGGATACCCCCACTAGACCCTGAACCTAGCGCGTCTACCAATTCCGCCACTTCGGCTTACCAGTTTGAAGGCACTCTTTTAATTGCTTAGCCGGGTGTTTGTCAAGATTTTTTTATTGACCAACCCAAAAGAAACAACATAAACAGCCCCGATATAATCGACACTCTGGAGAGTTAGTCACCATGAAAATATACCGCGACCTTGCGCAAATAAACCAACCATTACTTAGACCCTTTGTCACCATCGGCAACTTCGACGGCGTCCACCTGGGCCACCAGATCCTCTTTAGCGAAGTGGTCAGCCGCGCTTACAAAGATAAGGGGACCAGCGTGGTGATCACCTTCGACCCGCACCCGCTGCAGGTGATGCGGCCGGAGATCGGCATTAAGCTGATCTCCAACGAGCAACAGAAAGAAGAGTTGATCGAGATGGCTGGTATCGATGTGCTGATCATCATCCCCTTCAGCAAGGAGTTTGCCGCCACCCCAGCCGCCACCTTTGTTGATGAGATTCTCCTCAAAACCATCGGTGTCGAACATCTGGTGGTGGGCTACGACTACGCCATGGGCCGTGGCCGCGAAGGCAATATCGATTTTCTGAAAAACCAGGGCAAGGAAAAGGGCTTCCCGGTCACAGTGGTGGAACCATTCCATGTCGACGACATGCTGGCCAGCAGCAGCAAGGTACGGGCCTTGGTAACCGACGGCAAGATGCGCTACGTCAAGAATCTCCTCGGGCGTTACTACCAGATCCGCGGCGAGGTTAAACGCGGTAAGCAGCGCGGTGGCCCCCTGGTGGGCTTCCCCACCGCCAACCTGGCTATTTCGCCCGAGGATCTCTGCCCCAAACACGGTGTCTATGTCACCCAGGTAATCTACGACGGCAAATGTTACGGTGGGGTACTCAATATCGGCTACAACCCCACTTTTGGCGGCGACCAGCTGGTGGCCGAGACCCACATCTTTGACTTCAAGGAAGACATCTACGGCAAACCGATTAAGATCAACCTGCTCCGTCACCTCCGCGGGGAAAGAAAATTCTCCGGCCCGGAAGAACTTTCCGCCCAGATCAGCAAGGACGTCGAAGAGGCCAAACAGGTTCTGGCCGATGCCGAAAAGGAGATCATCCTCTCCTGCGAAGAACGGTATAACCACTAAGGGGTTCAACCATAAAAAAAGGGAGCAAGGCTTTTGCCCCGCTCCCTTTTTTACCCAAAAATTATCGCCCATGCCTAGCCAGTGTCTGTCCATAAATGAGGATTTTTGTTCGAGATCAAGGCATGCGAAAAAAATAAGCGCAGGCATATGTTTGATATTCCGAGCATTATTTTTTGAACATAACGCAGAGATCGGGCAAAAAGACCATTTATGGACAGGCACTAGCCAGGCTCCTCGGCATTACCACCCATAGGTAAGTGGATCAATGCCGCCCCCGTGCATCAAGCCGACACTAAAATCCAAGGTCTTACGATCAAAACGGCGCATCTCCTTGGCCCCAAAGATCCCCGCCGAAGCCATGGCCGCAGCACTGATCTTCTCCCGGACTTCTGCAGAGACCCCCTTTGAGGCTGTCAGCACATTGTCAGGGTTCTTCTGATCGGAAACACCCTTCACCTGATACACTGAAAAACCGGGGAATTTCTTGCTATTACCCTGCCACCACCAGTTTTTCACAAAAGCCGCCTTGGCTGCTCCGGCCTTAATCGCATTTGCGGCCGCACCATGATTGGCCACCCTGATTTTTGCCTTACCACCAGTGGCGGCTTTAGCGCCGGATTCACCGGAACTTGCACCAACAGTAAAGGCTATCTTCTCTGGATTATCGCGCAGAATCTGCTCAGGATCACCACCAGTAGGATAGATCATCCACGAGGCATAAAACTCCTTGCCGTTAACCGCCTGCACCAACGGCACACCAATCCCCCGCTCACGGATAATGGCCTGTACGAACGAGCCAACATAGACCAAGCAAGGCTCGCCAGCGGTGAAAGCCCTAAGAATCTGTGGATAGTTCCCGGCAATCCGTGGCTTTACGTTGATACCGCTCTTCTGGGTCAAGGCATCGGTAATCTGTTTAGCCTGAGCGCTTTTTGCCTTCCAACCAGGGGGAAACCAGCAAGAGATATCTCCAGCGACAGCCGTCCCAGCCAAGCCAATCATCATCGCAACGATAGTCATCCCGATTACAAGTCGTTTCATGCACTCCTCCATCTTTGATTTTAGGCTATCTTGAGAAATTGCCCTTTTCTATCAATATGTGTCACTCTTCCAACCTGGCCTGCTGCCGCACCGGCGAGTCCTCACCATCGCTCCCAGCAGCAGCAGAACAACCGTCACCACTGACAATCTCGCGCAATTCGCAGACCACCAAAGACATCTGTTCTGCCTGAATATTGAGCTCACGCACGGCGTCAATGGCATTGTCAGCCGAAGCGGCATTTTGCTGAGTAATTTGATCCATGGCTCCCATACTCCGGTGAATCAACTCCACCCCGTTACCCTGCTCTGCTGATGCCTGGGTAACCCCTTCCATAAGGGCGGCAGCCTGCTCTACATCCTCGGTCACCGAGCTGAAAGAATCTCTGGTTTTCCCCACCAGCTCCACCCCACTCCTGATCTTAGTCACCGTCCGCTCAATGAGCTCAGCGGTATTCTGCGACGCGGAGGCAGAACGCTGGGCGAGACTACGAACCTCATCGGCCACCACCGCAAAACCGGCCCCAGCTTCACCAGCCCTGGCCGCCTCCACTGCTGCATTCAAGGCCAGGAGATTGGTCTGGAAGGCAATTTCATCAATATCCTTGATAATCTTCGATATTTCTTCGCTGGCAGCTGAAATTTCGGCCATGGAGCCAATGAGCTCATGCATGGAAACATTTGCCTCGGCAACCACCCCAGCGGTTTTTTTCATCAACTGATCCGCCTCACTGGTATTAGCACTATTCCGATCCGTCATCGCTCGCATCTGCTCCAAAGCACTGGCGGTTTCTTGAAGAGCCGCGCCTTGCCCAGAGACCCCGTCATTGACCACATCGCTGGCCTGCGCCACCCGTTGCGCCGACTCCGACAGCTGGCCGCCACCAGCCAACAGTTCACCGATAACCGTATTAATCGGTCTGGAAAAGCGCATGGTCATAAAAACGGTCAACAAAAAACCTGCCACCACCCCCACCAGGAGAATCGCCGAACCCAACCTGGTCAACAGTTTGACAAATATGCCCCGCTTCAGGATAGCGCTGTTTCCGCCCAGACGCGCGACAACCGCCTCCTTGGCCTTGGCGACAATAACCATTAAGCGGTCTCGGCTTTCCTGTTCTTCCACCTGCATTGCCGCCAGCACATCTTCAAGGACGGTGAGTTCAACCTTCACATGGGCAAAATCAGAACTCTTTTCCGCCGAGGCGACAAAGACCCCGTTGCTTCTTTTGGTGCCAGCTTCAATTGCCTCACTCAATTCCTTGTTGGTATAGACCACAACATGCACAACGTCTTTGTCACCCTCCACCCGCTGTTCTGCCAACCTACGAACTCCATCGACATCAAACCCCTCCATCATCGTTAAGGCGTTATCAGCTATGGACTGCGCCGACTGGTTCATTCTTTTGACGAAACTTCTTCCCATCTCCCGATGGCTTTCCTGCAGATTCTTCTGCACATCAGCGCTGATGCTGTTACCCATTGCTTCCATCTGCTCGCCAAATAAAGCAGGTAATTTTTGATTAAAAACAATCCCGGTTTCACTGTTAATCACCCAACTGGCTACCACCAGAGTGACGACGGAAAAAGCTACAAACGAAAGAAAAAAAACACCCAGCACCTTGCCAGTAAAGGAAATTCGCATCTCTCGCCTACCCCAAAACATACATTAAAATTTACCGCGCGACCAAAAACTAAAACTCAAGATCCATCCGCGCCATCAAACCCATATCACATAACGGGAATTTATAATTTCAGCGAATCTTTGCACTAATTACCTTACTATGTCCGAAGAGCTTACATCAACCCGTAAAACTACCTAATTATCACCACCTTTCCCCCCCTAAAATAGGCCAAAACATTGTCATCCGATTAATCTTTGCCTTTACATTACAGCTTGCTAATGTAGCCTCTATCTTCATATATAGTGTCTTTCACCCGCAACCCCGATGAGTGATAAATGGACAACCGCTTACAAGAACTGATCGAAAGGATAAAAAAACTTGAGGATGAACTCTCCCGAGAGATCCAGAAGAAGGAAGAAGAGTTTTTCTACAAGATCCGCGACCGCAAGATCTATTTTGAGGATGAAGCTAAACGGAGTCACCGCCGCCTGGCCAAGACCATCCGCCGCTACCTACGCGACACCGCCATTCTTAACCTGCTCACCGCTCCGGTGATCTGGTTCTGCCTGCTACCGACCCTGTTTATGGATCTCACGGCCACCATCTACCAAGCCATCTGTTTTCCGGTGTACGGGATTCCCAAGGTCAAACGAAGAGAACATCTCATCATTGACCGCCATGCTTTACGCTACCTGAACCCCATCGAAAAAATGAACTGCATCTACTGTGGCTACTTTAACGGCATGGTCAGCTACATTCAAGAGATCGCCGCCCGCACCGAACAGTATTGGTGCCCCATCAAACACGCCCGCAAGGTCGCCCGCATCCATAGCCGCTACCACATGTTCTTAGAATACGGCGACGCCGAAAAATACCACCAGAAATTGGAACAAATAAGAAGGGATTTCAAAGATTTACCCTGAACAGGGTACCCCCTTGCTCCCATTTACAAGCTTGCCTCCAGATAACAACCGTTCTCCTCCCCGATCCCGGCCTGGCGAATAATCGGCTCATAACGGGCCATAAAACCGTGGTGGTGATCTAGAAACATTGGGTGGTGCTCGGGACGAACCGCCCTGACCCTTTGATATCCTTCACCCCTACCAATTTCACAGATCTTACGCAGAACAAAGGCTCTGGGATCCATCTGCAGCCGGGCGGCAAGCCTGGCAAAATCCCGACTCCGTCCCTTCTGCGAGGGCAAAACCCGTTGTCCCTGCAAGGAAATAACAAAAATCTCCTTTTGCGAGGCATCGAGAAAGAAACTGGCCTTGGCAATATAGCTGGTGTCGGTGCCATGCGGGTTTTCCTCATCCTCGCTGACCAAGTAGCCACAAATACCGTAACAATCTTCGGTGGATCCTTCCTCCATCAACATCTTGATACCGTGCCCCAAATTAACCGCTAGACCATGGCTATCAAGAAAACCGTCCCGCCGCGCCAGGGTTTCGTGAATAATCCGCCCATTATTTTCAAAACGGAAAACAATATCCGCCAAAACTGTTCTTCTCAGACCGTGCAACAAAAAGGTCGGATCTGGAAAACAAGAAAGGTCACCATTGGCCATGGGTTCGGCAAAAGACTGCATCGCCCCAGCCATGGCCTTGGCAAAGACCTTAATGCTGGTTCGATCACGCAAACCGAGATAGGCATCATCCAGCAACAGCATCACCAGCTCGATATGGGCCCCGAAACGCAATCCCTGGATCAGCTTTACCTGGCGATCCCCCCCGCCTTTTTCCACACTCACCGCCCGCAACTCTTCAACCACCGAGAAGAGCGAGGAATCAAACTTACCCTCATGAAAAGAATCATGATCGGTGAGGTACGAAACGATGCGGTTGGCAAAGGCCCTTTTTCTGATCTTGGTCATACACCCTCATTGGCGATTTCAGCGCCGCCATTTTCTTTCACAACAAAACCTGTTACCTTTACCGCCGAACCTCCCCACCGGCACTGGCCGACGAACCTTTAAGCGCCAAGAGTTGACAAGCATGGGCTACGACATCCAACATGACACCATCTACACCCATGACCGCTATACTTATTTTTACGAACTGGAACTGGCCGACTTCCTGGACGACCTCCCCTTTTACCGTAAACACCTCCCCGAGCCCCCGGCAACCATTCTTGAGCTTGGCTGCGGCACCGGGAGACTGGGCCGCGCCCTGGCCAAGGCAGGCTACCAAGTCACCGGCATTGATCTCTCCCACCCCATGTTACGCCAGGCACTGGCCAAACAGTCCGCCGACAACGGCAATCCAAGTTATTGCTGCATGGATATGACCCAAATAGGCCTAAGCAATTCCTTCGACGCAGTAATTATCCCTTACAACACCATCAACCTGCTCACCGGGGCAGGAGAAATAGACCGGTGCCTGCAACAAATCCGCCCCCTGCTTGGCAAAGACGGAAGGTTATTAATGCAGCTCTTTGTGCCCACCAAGGAGCACGCCAACCGGGCCGAAAAAAAACAATTTCAATTCATGATCTTTGATCGCCCCAACGGCTCCAAGGTCATCAAAGAAATCCTCAAATGGCAAGAAGCAGACACAACCCTGATCAATTTGAAAGAAACCTTCCGAATTAGATATCAGCCGGATAAGGTAAACGAAGATTGGCAGTATGATTACCAGATCCTCGGCATTAATTATGCGGCTTGGCTTGAAAAACTGGCAACAGCGAAGTTTACCGTCAAGGCTGCCTATGGCGACTATCAACTTACCCCGTTCATCGCTGGCGAGCATGCCACCCTCCTGCTTGCCGCCGCAGAAAACCGGCCTTGCCAACCGTGAACAATACCGGGGCAAAAAAACTTACAGAAATAAATCTAGGATGCCGATAACTTAAAGATATTGTGAAGGTAATTTGAAAAAACTTTCGGAGTCAGGTAAGCTCGCTTAAGCAGACAGAGGTCAAGGAATGGGCAACAACAAAATACTCTGGATAGACAACACCCCTTACCATGTTTCGGAAGCGGCAGAAATACTCCGAGACGAAGGCTTATTGGTGGAAACAATGGACTCGGCCAGCCTCGGGGCAGCCACCATTGCCAAGGCTGCAGACGACTATCTGGCGATCATCATTGACCTGCTACTGCCCAGCGAGAAGGTAACCGTCCCAGGTTTAAATGGACCGGAAGAAATCCTCCCCCAGCACGGCCAGCACGGCGGCATCACCCTGGGACGCTGGCTCAAACGACGCTGGCCAGAACTGAACATTGTCGGCGTTTCCCTGAAGTCAGACCCCAAAGATCCACAGGTTCGCTGGTTCAAAGAAACCGCCGAAGGATACGTGGACAAACTCACCCTCTATCAGTCACCACGCACCCTGCTCCTTCGGATCAGAAACCTGCTCCCCAAAGAAGAAACCGCGACGATTGCAACTCCTGGCCTTTCAACCTATCTCGTTCACGGCAGCAATACAGCGGGCAAAGAAGAACTGCTCCGCTATCTGACCAGCGCTTTACGCATTCCGGCAACAATTGTCCTACAAGACCAACAGGATCACGGAATCGCAGCTATCAGGCAGGCCGTAACCAACAACGATGATCACAAACTGGTTTTTGTCCTGATGCCTGCCGATGCGGCAGAACGACAGGCGGTCCTTTTTCAGGCTGGATGTCTGTATGGCGCCTGCATCGGCAAAAGAGGAAAGACCATCCTCCTCCATCAAGGCGAGGCCGGTATCGCCACCAGACTCGCCGACCTGATAACCATTGATATCAGGAACGGCATCATGGCCGCAGACCAAGACATTCGCGCCGTGGTCAACGAGTATCTACCCCTGCTTCGTCGCCACTAACCCCATCGCCCCCAACCACCACCCGATTACGCCCGCTTCGCTTGGCAACATACATTTGCTCATCGGCAACCTTCACCATCTCCTCAAGGCTATAACCACTGTTGTTGGCGGCAACGCCAATACTCACCGCAAGATTCAATTCCCGACCATCGCTAATGGTAAGAGGCGCCGCCGCCACCTGTTGCCGCAATTCTTCAAAAAGACCCTGAATGTTTCCATCCTCAACATTAACAGCAAGGACACAAAACTCCTCCCCGCCAACCCTGGCGACAATATCAGTGGCCCGCATCCGTTTCAGGAGAATAGCCGCGATATGCTGCAAAGCCTGATCACCGACATCATGACCATAGGTGTCATTCACCTTCTTAAAGTGATCGATATCGATCATGGCGCAGGAAAGGGTAATGCTTTTGCGGGCGGCGCTGGCAAACAATTTGTGGCCGACATCGAAAAAATAACGCCGATTATAAAGACCGGTGAGGTAGTCCTTGATCGCCGCTTCCCGAATAATTCGGACATTTTCAAGACCATCCAGACACTGATTAACCCGGCTATAAAACTCCTCGGTGAGAAAACTCTGCTTGATGATAAAATCATTGGCCCCATACTTGATGAATCTGGCCGCCAGCAGGTTCTCCCCCTTGGCGGAGATACCGATGATAGCCATATCCTCCTTGGCGTACTTCGCCCGCAAACGCTGAGTTAGCTTAAAGCCATCCATCTCCGGCATGCTGAAATCGGTAATCACCAACTTGATGTCCGGGTGCTCAGTCACCACCTTTAAGGCCTCGATGCCGTCGGCAGCGGTCAAGATCTGAAAGCGGTGCACCTTCAACAAGTCCACAATTACCTGGCGAAAAAAGGAGGAGTCATCAACCACCAGAACCTTGGTGACAAGGTTGCGCTCCAAACGTTGAATGGTCGCCACCAGATAATCCGGCGAGGAGAAATTGTCCTTCAAGACATAGTCAACAACATTTTTTATCCAGACCGTGCTGCGAACCTCATCAGACAACAAGCCGGTAAAAACAACAGAGGGGATATTACGGCGGACGACGTGATCGATTACTTCTCCGTCTGGAGCATCGGGCAGAGCATAGTCAAGAATGGCAGCAAAGAAATCATCCCCGCCAGATTCGAGCAGCTGGAGAGCTTGGGCAAGATCCTGCGCCCAAACCACGGAATAACGAGCTTTCTGCAACTTGTTGCGCAGGAGATTGCCGACAAATTTATTGTCCTCAACAACCAGAATCCGCTTCGCGCCCATGCAATCTCCGTGACAATTTTCTAGTAACCTTGCTTAAGAACGGTAATCAGCGTTTATTTTAACGTAATTTATGGAAAAGTCGCAGGTGTAAATTTCCCCCGCCCCGGAGCCAACCTTGAGATCGATATTTACAGCGAACTCCTTCTTCTTGAGAACTTGCGTGGCAAGGGTCTCCATCTCAGCGCCCTGGCCAAGACCATTCTTCACCATCACCACCTGGTCAAAGGCAATATCAACCCGATCGGCGTCAAACTCCACCCCGGAACGGCCAAGGGCGCCGATGATCCGCCCCCAGTTGGCATCCTCGCCAAAGAAGGCGGTCTTCACCAAAGGTGAGTTGGCAATGGTGCGAGCGGCTGCCTCTGCCGCTTCATCGCTGGGGGCTCCAATCACCCGAACAGTGACCAGCTTGGTAGCGCCCTCTCCGTCCCGAACAATTTGCAGGGCCAGATCCTTCATCAGATCATTCAGGGCCTCCTGCAAAACATCTTTCTCAGCAACAGCAACGTCGTCAACGACCGGATTGCCAGCCAAACCGTTGGCCAGCAATAACACCGTATCGTTGGTGGAGGTATCACCGTCAACGGTGATCCGATTAAAAGATTGATCGCTGGCGATTTTCAGCATCCCGGCCAGAGTAGCCTGCGCCACTGCGGCATCGGTGAGAACAAAGCCCAGCATGGTAGCCATATTGGGCATGATCATCCCGGAGCCCTTGGCTATTCCCACCAGCTTCACCGCCTGACCAGCGATACTTACCTTCCGCACCGCCGTCTTGGGGACAAGATCAGTGGTCATGATCGCCTCAGCCACCTCCGCAAGACCTTTCGCTGAAAGTTTGCCGATCAATCCCGGCATGGCCTGCGCAAAGGGATCGGCACTAAGCTGCTCACCGATAACACCGGTGGAGGAGACCTGCACCAATTCCTCATCAATGGCAAGGGCGTCGGCCACCATCTTCCCGGTGGCACGAGCCAGTTGCATTCCTTCTGCACCGGTACACGCATTGGCAATCCCGGAATTAATCATAATCGCCTGAGCCCGCCCGTTTTGCAGCCGCTCCATCCCCAATCGTACCGGCGCCGCCTTAACCTTACTGGTGGTAAACACACCAGCGGCATTGGCCGGGACCTCGCTATAAATCAGGGCCAGATCAAGCCGGTCTTTCTTACGGATATGGGCTGCCACCGCCGCGCTGGAAAATCCTTGCACCTGTAAATCAACACTCATCACCATACCTCAATCTCAACTCTGCTTGCCACAACAGCGCTTATACTTCTTGCCACTGCCACACGGACAGGCACTATTTCTGCCCACCTTCTCACCCTCGCGGACGTGGGGGTGGCGAGCTTCCTCCTCACTGCCGCCATGACGCATCTGCATGGCCTGCTGGCGACGCTGCTCGCGCTGTTCTCGCTCCATGGCCTCCACATCATCCTCGCGGGCCAACTGGATACGAAACAAGGTGTTAACAGTCTTCTCCTTGACCCGATCAATCATCTCCAGGAACATCTCGAACCCCTCCCGCTTGTACTCATCAAGGGGATTCTTTTGCCCATAGCCACGCAGACCGATCCCCTCTTTGAGGTGGTCCATATGCAGCAGATGCTCCTTCCAGTGATTATCCACCATCTGCAGGAGAATGACTCGCTCCAGATGCCGCATGGTTTCACTACCGACTTCCTGCTCCTTGGCCTCATAGAACTGACCAAGCATCTCCCTGACCTTTTCAGTCAGAGACTCAAGATTGAGGTCAGCCCGCTCCTCGACAGAAAACTCCACCGACAGGGAAAACCAGACCAGGATTCGCTCAATAAGCCCGTCCCAGTCCCAATCCTCGGAAGAGACCTTCGGATCAACAAACTCCGGGGCGACTCCGTCAGCCAGGTCAGCAATCATATCGGCGATCACGCCCTTGACATCATCACTCTCCAAAACCTCGCGACGCTGCCGATAGATAACCTCACGCTGCTTGTTCATCACATCATCATATTCCAGCAGATGCTTCCTGATATCGAAGTTATGCCCCTCCACCTTGCGTTGCGCGTTCTCAATGGCGCGACTGATCATGGAGTGCTCGATGGCATCATCATCTTCCATCCCCAGCTTGTCCATGATCCCGGAGATGCGGTCGGAACCGAAGATCCTCAGCAGGTCATCCTCAAGGGAGAGATAGAACCGTGACGAACCAGCATCGCCCTGGCGACCAGAACGTCCTCGTAACTGGTTATCAATACGGCGCGACTCGTGGCGACTGGTGCCAAGGATATGCAGACCGCCCAGGTCGGCAACCCCATCCCCCAATTTGATGTCGGTACCGCGACCAGCCATGTTGGTGGCAATAGTCACCTTACCTTTCTGACCGGCATCGGCAATGATCTCCGCTTCCCGCTCATGGTGCTTGGCATTCAAGACCTCATGGGGAACGCCATTTTTTTTCAACATCTTCGAGATTTGCTCGGAAACATCAATGGAGATAGTGCCCACCAGAACCGGCCGCCCCTTCTCGTGCAGATCGGCTATCTCCTCCGCCACTGCCTTGTACTTGGCAGCAACAGATTTATAGATCAAATCTGGATAGTCAAGACGAACCATCTCCTGATTGGTGGGGATCACCACCACATCAAGATTATAGATTTTTTTAAACTCGGCCGCTTCGGTATCGGCGGTGCCAGTCATACCAGCAAGCTTGTCATACATCCGAAAATAATTCTGAAAGGTGATAGAAGCCAGGGTCTGATTCTCCTGCTCCACCTTGACCCCTTCCTTGGCCTCCAGGGCCTGATGCAGGCCGTCACTGTAGCGGCGACCAGGCATGGTGCGGCCGGTGAACTCATCAACAATCACCACCTCGCCATCCTTGACCAGATAATCAACATCCCGTTGAAAGAGGACATGGGCCTTCAGGGCCTGATTAAGGTGATGCAGCCATTCGATATTCTTGGGATCATAGAGGTTGTCAACCTCCAGCAGTTTTTCGCCTAAATTCACCCCCTCCTCGGAGAGGGTCACCGAACGGGCCTTCTCATCCACCACGTAATGGCTTTCCGCCTTAAAGGGGGCAACCAGCCGATTTACTTTCTCATAAAGTTCGGTGGACATATCAGCGGGGCCGGAAATAATCAACGGCGTCCGCGCCTCATCGATGAGGATGGAATCCACCTCATCGACAATGGCGAAATGATGCGGTCGTTGACAGAAGTCATCGAGATCAAACTTCATGTTGTCACGCAGGTAATCAAAACCAAACTCGTTATTGGTACCGTAGGCGATGTCGGCGTTATAGGCCTCTTTACGCTCTTCGTCGCTCTTCTCATGGAGGATAGTGCCGGTGGTCAAACCAAGGAAATGGTACAACTGGCTCATCCACTCGGCATCACGACGGGCCAGGTAATCGTTCACCGTCACCACGTGTACACCTTTGCCGGTAAGGGCATTGAGATAAACCGGCAGAGTGGCGACCAAGGTCTTGCCCTCACCGGTTTTCATCTCGGCAATCTTACCTTGATGAAGAATCACCCCGCCCACCAACTGCACATCATAGGGCCGCATCCCCAACACCCGTAGCGATGCCTCACGACTCACCGCAAAGGCTTCAGGGAGCAGACTATCCAACGATTCCCCCTTGGCCAGCCGCTCTTTGAAAGCCACGGTTTTGGCGGCCAGAGCCGCATCATCAAGTTTTTGGATCTCCGGCTCCAGAGAGTTGATCCGGCTAACGATGGGATTAATCTTTTTCAGGGTTCGGTCATTCTGACTGCCGAACACCTTGGTCAACATGTTTCCTATCATATGAATACTTCCTTATATAGACAGTGACAAAGAGGCTTGAGGAGACCGACAGCGACAAGAGCGCACCTTACGATTTTTCCCAAACCAAAGCCTCCTCGTTGCAATCCGGAAATTTTGGACAGTGAATACAGTCGCTCCAAACCTTGTGGGGCAATTCATTTTTATCGATATCACGAAAATGCAGCCTTTTAAAAAAGGTCGGCTGATAGGTCAAGGTAAAGACCCGCTTGATGCCAAAAGCCAAGGCCTCGGCAAGACAGGCATTGGCAAGTTCGGTGCCGATCCCCCGGCCCTGATGGGACTCGGCCACCGCAAAAGAACGGATCTCGGCCAGATTTTCCCAGCAGACATGAAGAGCGCCAACGCCCACCACCTGCTCGCCGCTTTCATCTTTCTCGACATACACCTTGAAGTCTCGGAGTTGATCGTAAAGGGAGCTCAAGGATCGCCCCAACAGCAACCCCTTCTCGGCAAAATGCGAAAGCAGGGCATAAATCGCCTGGATGTCTTCCATGCGGGCATTTCTTATCATGATTAAACCTTCAAGCAATAACTACGACAGCAGGGACAACCCGGCAGATATGCTAACAAAAATTAACTTAGCAGTTGTAACACCGAATAGGAGCCGGGTCAAGGGTCGCCGCCCAAACGGCTCCCACGGTATACTATTTCCCAGCCACCGGAATCAGGGTGATATAGGCGTGCAGTTTTTCCTTCTCTTCAAGGACCGCAACCAGTTTGTTGGCGGCGGCCAAATCATCAAAACGCCCGACAAAAACCCTGGTCAAACTACTCCCTTCCCCCGGGGCAAGACTGAAGGCCTCATACCCCTTCCCCTTCCACTCAGCCACCGCCTCGATGGCGTTGGCTTGTTTCCGAAAAGCACCCACCTGTAAGGAAAAACAAGAAGTTGCGCTGGTTGCTGACTCTTCCTTAACGGCAACATCAGTGCTGGCAGCCAACGCGTCAACCGGCGGCTCCGGAGGCTCCGCCAGCTCATGATCGTCAAGAACTTCCTGCGCGGTGGGCGGCAGCAATCCAGACGCAAACCGGTGCAACCAGGGTGCGTTTGCCGAAGAGGACGACGGCGACAAGACCGTCTGCCCGGCCCACACCCCCAGCAAAAAGAGCCAGAGGAAGATACAGAGACAGACAACCATGATTCCAAACAGGCCACCGATGCCTAATTCAAAGCGGACGGCAAAACGGCGCTGTCGTTTACTGCGAGCCGCCATACATTTCCTCCGTTACATGCTGTCGGGTGCCGTAACCCCAACCAGGGTCAGACCGTTGCGCAAAACCACCCGCACCGCCTCGGCAAGCCATAATCTGGCTTGAGACAATGCAAGGTCATCACCGATAATCCGATGCTTGTTATAATAACTGTGAAACTGCCCGGCTAACTCCTGCAGGAAGAAAATCAACCGATGCGGCTCCAGGGCCTGGGCGGCATTCTCCACCAAGCTCGGATAAGCGGCCAAGGATTTCAGTAAATCCAGCTCTTCAGGCTCGCCCAAGCGGGCCAAAGCCACCGCCGCCAACTCACCCTTGGCAACCCCTTTGCTCGCCGCCTGTTTTTGGATGCTGACCAACCGGGCATGCCCGTATTGCACATAGTAAACCGGGTTTTCTTGACTCTCCTTGGTGGCGAGATCAAGATCAAACTCCAGCTGGCTGTCCGCCTTGCGCATCAAGAAGAAGAATCGGGCCACATCAATGCCAACCTCGTCAAGCAACTCATCAACGGTGACAAAGGTCGCCTTACGGGTAGACATCTTCACCTGCTTGCCGTCCCGCACCAGGGTCACAAACTGATGCAGAACCACGGTGACCTTGGAATCATCATAGCCAAGGGCTTTCACCCCGGCCAGGACATCGGGGACAGTAGCAATATGATCAGAACCGAAGATATCCACCATCCAGTCATAACCACGCCGAAATTTCTCCCGATGATAGGCGATATCTGGCAAGCGATAGGTGGGCTCGCCGGTGGACTTGATCAACACCCGATCTTTGTCATGGCCGAAATCGGTGGTGCGAAACCACACCGCGTCGTCCTTATCGTAAACCAGCCCCTTTTCGCGCAAAGCGGCAACGACGTCATCGATCTTGCCATCTTCGTAAAGGGTATGCTCGTTATAATAGTTGTCAAAATTAATCTGCAGCCGCTTCAAGGTTCCGTCTATATCCTTGAAGATCTCCTGCTCTGCCGCTTCCTTAAAAGGCTGCACCTCAACGGTGTCTTTAAGGGCATCACCCTTCTCATCCTTGAGCTGCCGAGCAATATCGACAATGTAGTCACCCTGATAGCCATCCTCGGGGAATTCAAAGGGCAACCCCAGCAATTCAAGATAACGGGCCCGGGTGGATTCGCCCAACACCCGCATCTGCCGCCCGGCGTCGTTATAGTAGTATTCACGATCAACATCATAGCCAACCGCAGACAGCAACCGGGCAATGGCATCGCCCAATACCGCCTGACGGCCATGACCAACGCTCAACGGGCCGGTGGGATTGGCGCTGACAAACTCCACCAACACTTTTTTCCCTTCACCCACTCGCCCCAGACCAAACTGCTCACCGGTCTCACAAACCTGCGGCAACACCGCCTGCCACACCGAAGCGGGAACAACAATATTGACAAAGCCCGGCCCGGCAATGGTTAGGCTTGCCACCAAATCATCATGCACGCCCAACAACTCCACCACCAGGGCGGCCAATTCGCGAGGGTTCTTGCGCTCCTTGCCAGCCATAATCATGGCCATATTGGTGGAAAAATCCCCATGATCCGGGTTTTTCGGCACCTCAAGACCGTAATTCCCTGCCGCTGCCTCTGTCCAGTATCCTTTTTCAACCCCGGCTTTGAAACATTGATTCAGCCGTTCCTGCAATTGCGCCTTGATCATCTTTTTTAATCCTGGTTCAGTTTTAGGTTTTACGTTTTAAGTGTTACGTTTTAAGGTTCAACTATTCCATCCAGAGCCCTTGCCACCGGCACGCCCCAGCCAGCAAATCGCCACCTTCGGGCCGACCGTTACCGATTCCGGTGACGACTACTTAAAACGTAACACTTAAAACTTAAAACTCGTCTAAATAGACCCTTCGATTCTGATTACCAAAGAGACACAAAACTTCATAATTAATCGTTTCCAACTGCTCGGCCAATTGCTCGGCAGTGATCTCCGCCGACCCCTGCCGCCCCATCAGCACCACCTCATCGCCCACCGCTACCTCAGGGTAATCGGTGATATCGGCAACACAAGCGCTCATGCAGACGTTGCCACGCAAGGGAACCCGATGCCCACCAATCAGCACCTCGCCCCCATTGGACAGTTTGCGTAAATACCCATTGGCATACCCCACCGGCAGAATCGCCAACCGACTGGGCTGCTCGGTGACAAAGGTATGGCCGTAACTGATCCCGTAACCAGCCGGAACATCTTTCACCTGCGCCACCCGACTGACAAAGCGCATCACCGGCCTCAACTCCGGCAACTGCTCGTCAGCAAACGGCGAACAGCCATACAGGCTGATACCTGGCCGCACCATATCAAAATGAGCGCCCGGATGACGAAACAACGCCGCCGAATTGGCAATATGACGAATGGAACCAGGGGCTGCCACCCCGTCAAGTTCTGCAAGTAAAGTCGCAAACCCCTGACACTGCGCATCGGTTTCCCGCCCGGCGGAATCAGCCATGGGCAAATGACTCAAGATACCGCCAAGAGCCAGCCCCGGCAACGCCGCCAAGGTCTGCACAAAGTCGGGAACTTGCTGGGGGACGAGCCCGAACCGCCCCATCCCCGTATCAACCTTGAGATGAACATTTAGACAGACTCCGGCGGCAACGGCCAGATCAGAAAGGTCCGGCAAGCCGTCCAGACTATAGACCACCGGCGTCAACCTTTTGTCCACAACATCGGCGAATGAATCAGGAAAAACACCGAGCATGACGACGATTTCGCCATCAATCCCCGCCTCCCTAAGCCTTATTCCCTCCGCAACCTCAGCAACGCCAAAGGCGGATACCCCACAACCGGCCAGGACCTGGGCCGTTCGTTCAAGGCCATGACCATAGGCATCGGCCTTGACCACGGCTAAAATTCGTACCCCCGGTGCCAATAGCTCCTGAATGACTCGACAATTATGGCGAAGGGCGGCAATATCTATCTCCACCCGATTCAAAGAAGCGGTAAACACCGGCAGGCTACCTCTCTATTTTGTCGCAAACAGCAATCTTTAAAGGGTGGCTTGAAAAATCAGACCGAGACCGAAAACCGCCGCCACTCAAGCCAAATCAAACGGCTGGAGAGAAACAATCCCCATCCCACCGCCAGCAAGATACTACCCACCAGCACCGGCGCCACAGGTGACATCCGCAACAGACGCCCCAGCACGATCATCATCAACACCATCCCCCACATCCGCCAGGAATAAACCGCACCGACACAACTGCGCTCCGGCAGTGAGCGAACCCGGTCAATATTGCGCCGGGCGGCCCGATCCAGAATCAATAACGACTTAATCGTCCCCACCACCGCCGCCAGGAGCGGCGGCAAAAAGGAACTGCGGGCAGCCAGGCACCAGCCGCGCCCCATCAACATTAAGCCAACGCCACTCCAAAAAAGAGCGGCGACCAATAACATATTTCTGGACGATACAGCTGGCTTGATCATCTTTCTTCCCTTCCACAAAAACTCATGCGCCAAACTTTTAATAAGCTGGGCTCAGCCGTTCGGGGCTCCCGAGCACTCATGCTCACTAATCCCACCGCAAAGCAGATGGCGAAAACAAGATAGGCCCGCCTCCTCAGCGGAGACAGGCCTATGGACACCGTTCAGGTAATTCGGTAAAAAACCGGATTAGACCTCTTCAACGGTGATGGCGCCTTCGGGGCAAACCTCAACACAGGTTTCGCAGCCCAGGCACTCGTCAGCATTTACAGCTTCAGCTTTGCCATCAACCAGCTCAAGAACCTGTCCGGGGCAAGCATTTACACATTCTTCATCACCAGTACACTTGTCTTTGTCAACTTCGATCTGCCACATAATTCGGCCTCCAAAAAAAAAATGAGAATTAAACAAACAAAACAGCGGGGACACCCCCGTCAGTCATTCCACAAACAATAATGAACTCACTGATCAAACCACTTTCCTCTAATAGACCACTCTTTTTTTGTCAATAAAAAAAAGCCTCCCAACAAACACCGAAAACGCCATCATCCCGCACAACCAGAGCAATCCCGGCAAATCAGGTTGACCTGCGCGACACGATCTTTTATGGTTGTCAACGTTACCCGCAGCCAACGCAGCCACTTTCAACATCCACCCCAAACCAGACAGGTATTACCAATGAGCCAACAAGAACAACCTACCAAACAACAAGTCACCGACAAATCTGAAGAAGCTATGATCGAGGGCATTCTCGAAGGAAGCCCGGACGGCATCGGCGTGGTCGTGGTACGTCTGGATTGCGGTTGCCGCAAGATGGCGGCAGTAGACAAGAAAGGCGAGGCCGCCAGCAAGGTTATCATGTACCGTGACAACGCGCTGACAATCTGCGACAAGTGCCAGCAAGATAACGGCGCCTTTACCAGAGTGACCGCCGAATTCATCCACTGGGTTAAACCCGCGCCAGCCCCTGCCACCCAAAAAGAGATTGAAATCAAGGTTCTGGGCAGCCACACCACCCATTAATGATCTTGACGCCAAGCCCGTGCTTTCGCCACTAGCGCTCCGGCCCATTGCGGAGCGCCAACCGCATGAACATGAGTATAGAGGGCAAGCACGTTCTTGTACACCAGCCCATCACGCCGGTCACTGAACCCCACCCCACGCGTCATCGCCAAGGCTAAATCCTCAGCCCGACCTACCCATTCAAGAATGCGACTGTAACGAAACTCATGGCCGCGAATCTCCGTTCCCAATGGGTAAAAAGGGTTGTTGCCATCTGCGGTCAAAACCGTGTAGCCATGGGCCTGGGGCCTCTTCTCCAGGCCAAACCGCACCGGGAACAACCCCACCATGGGGAACACTTCCCCCGTCAGCTCTATGGACTCACCAAGATAGATCAAGCCGCCGCATTCGGCATAAACCGGTAAACCCGCCTCAACCCGTTCTTTCAGAGAACTTCGAAAGGTGCTGTTGTCGGCAAGATAACGGGCATTGGTTTCGGGGAAGCCGCCACCGATATAGAGCCCATCAATTGCTGGCAACTCTTGATCAGTGAGAGCATTGATCTCAACCAATTCCGCCCCCTCGCGACTCAACGCCTCCAGATTTTCCGGGTAATAGAACTGAAAGGCCGCATCACGAATAACCCCGATCCGCACCAGATCGCCAGCCCGCTTCGGCTCCTCAGTCAATGCAGTCATGTCAATGGCAGAACTTTGCGCCAAAGCAAGCACCGCCTCGATATCAAGATATTTTTCTGCGGCATCGGCAAGGGCGGCAACTGCGGCATGGGCCTCGCCATGCTCCTGACAGGGAGTAACGCCGAGATGGCGCTGGGGAAAGACATCCGGCAACCGCGGGAACGCCCCCACCACCGGCACCCCGGCATACCGTTCCACCGCTTCCCGCACCAGCTTCTCATGCCTGGCAGTACCCACCTGATTGAGCACCACCCCACAAATGTTAACCCTGGGATCAAGGTTCTTGCAGCCAAGGACCATGGCCGCCACTGTTCGCGTCGTCTTAGTGCAATTTACCACCAGCAACACCGGCAAACCCAACTCCACCGCCAGTCCGGCTGTGCTATAAGTGCCATCGGGATCAACTCCATCATAAAGGCCACGATTGCCTTCAATCAACACCATTTCGCTACCACTGCCATGGCGGATAAAGTTTTCAAGTAACGCCTGGCTGCTCATCAGATAAGGATCAAGATTATAGCACGGCGATCCTGCCGCCATAGAGAGCCAGCCAGCATCTATGTAATCAGGCCCCTTTTTAAAAGTGGTCAACTGTATCCCGCGCCGGACCAAGGCCGCAGCAAGACCCACCGCCGCCACACTTTTACCGGCCCCACCGCTCAAACCAGCTACGACAATCCCTTTCGGCTGTTTTATTGCACTCATATCTCTGTCCGATCCTCAATCCATCCAGCTATAACACGTTAGTTTTAGGGTAAGAACTATACAGCATCATCATGACCTTGACGACTTCCTTCTTGCCATCGACAACGGGGCTATAAGTGTCGTTAGCTCCCTCTGGCAAAGTTTTATCAAAATTTAAAACTATCCAAACACACCTCCCCCTTGAAATCCTGGCACAGGGTGATTACATATTTGAGGACTTGTTTCTCACCTCGTCTTTATTTTTATCCGGCCACCCGGATCAACCATATTTTGAGGATCACCCAATGTCAAACCAAGAACCACAGGAAAACCTCGACACCGTTATCGCTGAGCTTGAAAAAAAATGCGTAGAACTTCCCAATTCACTCTTGGCTCACCACAATCTCGCCATGGTCTATCGGAAAGCAGGCCGCCAGGCAGATGCATTGACTAAGCTCAACAAATCACTTGAGATAGATCCCCTCTCCATGGAAACCCATGTCAACCTAGGCGCCCTGTTCTTTGAGATGGGCGATCTTGACAAGGCCCTGGCCGCAAACACCAAGGCCGTGGAAATTTGTCAGGAGTCGGCTCAGGCCCATGCCAATATTGGCCTGATCTGGCAGCAACGGGGCGAGGCAGACAAAGCCATCGAGTCATACACCGAATCCACCCGTCACGACCCCAAACTCGCCACCACTTGGGTCAATCTGACCACTGCCCACATCATGGCCGCTAACTTCGACGAAGCTCTGACTGCGGCACAAAGAGCCATCGACCTGGATCCAGACTTTTCCATGGCCCAGAACAACCTGGCCGTGGCCTTTTACTACAAAAACGATTTCACCGCCGCCCAACTCCATGCCGAAAAAGCAAAATCTCTCGGCTTCCCGGTTGACCCCCGCTTTGATGAAGCCATTGCCGAGGGAATTGCCAAATCATGAAGAATGCCAACATCAAGGTGCCACCCTGGTGTGTTTTCTGCGGACAGAAAGTAGGACGCCCCCAGGAGCCGGTAAAACGTAAACTTACCGAATTCAAGGTCGGGACGTGCCAATGCGGCGCCGTCTACACCTCTGACCCCACCGGCTTTAATATTGGTGCGGCAATGATTGAGGCTCTGGTTTACGCCTGCAAGGACGACTGGGATCTAGCCTGGGAACTCTTGCCTGATGAGGACTACCTCACCGGTCGCTTGGAGAAATACGATGACCTTACCCATCAGGTCATCGAAACCGGCAACCTGGACGGACGAATTATCCGTGGGATACTCTATTTTATCCGACTACACAAAGATATCGCCGAAATCAAGGAGCGGGTGGATAACAATGGCTTAGGTACCGACAACGCGCCCAAAAAGAGGGTCGGTTTCTCACCACCGCCGGTGGAACCGGAGCGAGACCCCAAACGGAAACGCAACCGGGCCAACAAGCAACTCATCGCCCAACTGGTGACGAGCCACGACCTGGATGGTTTGGTGGATATTCTTTTTGACGATATCCGCACCCTGCGCTTCCTCCATCGCCTCCTGTACGACCCCAACGAGGATGGACGCTGGCTCACCGCCCACATGACCGGCCAAGCTTGCGCCCGTCTTGCCACTCGCCAACCCGGCAAGGTAAGCGACCTGCTGCACAGACTTTTCGAGGCCTGTGCAGATTCTGCCGCCACCAACTGGGGATTGATTGAAAGCATCGGCTCAGTGATCGCCGGCAGGCCGGACATCTTCGGTTCCTTTACCCGTTATCTGCTTACCTATGCCGGCCATGAATCCACCAGAGTGGAAACCATTTGGGCACTGGCAGAAATTGCCGAACAACAGCCTGAGCTGATCCGTGCCATCCCATTTTACAATCTGTTCAACTACCTGGATCACTCAAACCCCAATCTGGTGGTAAATACCCTGCGACTTTGTGGCCATATTAAAGCCATCGAAAAGCTGAGTAAAATCCAGGCTCTCTGTGATGATCACAGAGAAGCCCGCTACTACCATCAAGGCCTGGCAATAACAACCACTGTGGGTGAAATAGCCCAAAAAGCACTGAACCAGATCGAAGAAAAGCAAGGAGAAGCAAAATGAGCAATGAGATTATCCCGAAGATGAGTGACATAGAGGCAAAAAACGAAACAAAGGAACAAAGCAATGCCGACTATAAAACCGGCCTGGATTTCCTGAAAAACGGCGAAATCACCTTTGCTGCCAACGCTTTCCATAACGCCTTAATGGGTTGCCAGGAACTGGGTGACATGCATGGGGTTGCCAATGCCGCTGACAAGCTGGCCGACATCTGCCTGGAACGCGAAGAGTATCCCCAGGCCTTGCAACACATTGAAACCGCCTTTGCCATCTGCAACAAAGAACAGGACCAGTCAAGCACCCTCAGCCTACGAATGAAGATTGCCAAAGCCAAAACAGGAATGGGTAAATATGACGAAGTTCTCGCCCTTTACTATGAGCTAATCGACTTCCACCGAGGCTCCCTTAACCCACAAGCCACAGTGGAAGTGATGGAAAAAATCGCCGAGGTTTACCTCCTCCAAGACAACAGCTCAGCTGCCGCTGACGCCTATCGAACCATCGCCGGAATCCACACCAACTTCAAGCATAACAGAACCGCCAAGACATTCATGGACAAAGCAGCCGCCATCGAAGCAGGCAAGTAAATCTTCCCCCTTCCTCTTCTCGCTGCTGCAAACCAACAGTAAACAATAAAGAAGCCCCCTGTATGTGAGATACATACAGGGGGCTTCTTTATTAACTCAACGACTTCTTGCAAGCATAAAAAAAACGCAAAGGCAAAAGCCCCTGCGTTTTTCATAACTCTATGGATCCAGACTAAAAAATCTTAACGATTCTCTTCGTCCTTGGCACGACCCTTAGCAGCATACATGGTAGTACTACCGCTGGACCAGAAATCCATTTTTCCTTCTTTAACCAGCTCGTTGGCGGCGTTCTTGATGCCACGCGGCTTGGTTTCAGGATCACACTTGTAGAAATCCTTAACATACAACTGAGGCTTAGGGGCCGTCATTGCTTTATCTAGGATTGCTGCTTTCAGTTCTTCTTTACTTAAAGCCATGCTAATTCTCCTTATCGACAAAGATTATTTGATATGGCTTGTGAACTTGAACTGGGTGGTGGTCCGCCACGTATCATAAGCAAGGCGATAATCGTCGATGCTCTTCATGGTAAACGGAATACCTGTTTTCTCAAAGAATTTCTCCCAACCAATCCGCTCGGCCCACTCACCAAGACGCTCAAAGCGGTTGGCATCCTTTGCGTAAACTTCCAGGATATTCTTCACTGCAGAAACGGTCTCAGGCCAACGCGGCGGAGTGTTGGGCAGGAAGGGAATAACCATCTTGGAGAATTTGGGGGTAGACTTGGCGTTAGACACCTTACCACCAACCAAGATAGCAATACCGTCACCCTCAGGATCAGCAAGAGGCATGGAAGGACACATGGTGTAACAGTTACCGCAGAACATACAACGATCAGCGTTAACCTTAACCGACTTGACTTCTTCACCGGCAGAGTTGGTTGCCTTGGTGGGCTTAACCGCGCCGAGAGGACAAGCGGAGATAGCCAACGGCAGCTCACAAACTGCAGTGATGGTGTCATGATCGATCATCGGCGGCTTACGATGCACACCGAGGATAGCGATATCGGAACAATGTACAGCACCGCACATGTTCAAGCAGCAAGCCAAAGCGATCTTAACCTTAGCAGGCAGATCCATGTGGGTGAAATGGTCAAAAATCTCATCCATAACCGCCTTAACGACACCGGAAGCATCGGTAGCAGGGGTATGGCAATGTACCCAACCCTGGGTATGAACAATGTTACTTACAGATGCGCCAGTACCACCCACAGGGAACTTGTTGCCACGACCAGCAAGGTCGTCCAACAGCGGTTGAACCTTGGCCTCAGCATCGACCATGAACTCAACGTTGTTCCGAGTGGTGAAACGCAGGATTCCGTCGCAATGGGCATCAGCGATGTCACAAAGCTCACGGATATGCTCAATACTGATCAAACGAGCGCTGGCAACACGAATGGTGAAACACTTGTCTCCAGACTCACCTACATGAACAATAACACCAGGCTGGGTAATCTCATGATAGAGCCACTTGCCATGATTCTTCTTGATAACCTCAGGGAAGAATTGAGCGTAATGTGGGGGACCGATGTCTGTAATTCTATCGTGCATCGGATTTGCCGGATCATAAGCCATGACTAAACCTCCTTATATATCAGTCAGATAAAAATATATTTCAATATCCGTTGGAACGTCAATTACATCTTATGACGGGCACGGAATTCAGCAACATCACGGTCGAAACCACCCTCAACTTCTTCCTCTGCCCAGAATACATAGGGGTTGGAACGAGGCTCTTTAACATGCTGCGGAATAGGATCGACGTTGATAACACTGAGGAAGGTCGGCAAACCTACGCGCTGCATGGTCTCACCAAGACGCTCACGGTTCTTACCGTTCTCCATCCACCAATCCCAAACGGTCTCAATGAAGTCGCCATACTCTTGATACTCATCATCGGCAGAAACCTTGACGAAAGGCACGATCATGGTTGCGATCTGAGCACCATCGAGGATCGGGGCCTTAGCGCCGCAAAGAATGGTAGCACCCTTATCTGCACCAGGACGAAGCGCGCGAGGCATCATGTTGATGCAATGCATGCAGCGAGTACATTCGCCGTTGTCGATCTTAAGCTCGCCACCTTCCATCCACATACAGTTGGTGGGACAGAGACCAATAACATCTTTCTCGATATCGATCTTGACATCGGGTCCATGGGCGCCACCGTTAGCCGGGAAATCGCCATTGATGTAACCGGTAACCGCAGCTTGGTCGATGCGGATTTCGTCACGCCAGTTACCTATCAGGGAGAGATCGGAACGCGCGATGGAAGCAACACAGTCATTGGGACAACCGGAATATTTGAATTTGAACTTGTATGGGAAAGCAGGACGATGAATCTCATCCTGATAACGCATGGTCATCTCATGACAAACTGCTGCGGTGTCATAACAGGCCCATTCGCAACGAGCCGGTCCGAGACAGCAGGAAGGGGTACGAAGGTTGGAGCCGGAACCACCAAGATCCCAGTTAAGGTCATGGGTCAACTCGTAGAACAGAGGCTCAAGGCTCTCGGTATTGGTACCAAGAAGAACCAAGTCACCGGTGGAACCATGCATGTTGGTCATACCGGAACCATATTTCTGCCAGAGATCACACACCTGACGCAGCTTGGTGGTGTTATAAAACTTACTGGAAGGCTGGTTCAAACGAACGGTGTGAAAGTGAGCAACTCCGGGAAACTGCTCTGCGACGTCGGAATAACGACCAACGATACCACCGCCGTACCCGAAGACACCGACGATGCCGCCGTGCTTCCAATGAGTAATCTTATCTTTGAACGAAAGCTCCATCTGACCAAGAATATCCCAGCACGCTGGGGTCTGCTCGGCCTGGCGCTTCAGATCCGTAACGAAACTCGGCCACGGTCCTTTCTCCAAGTCGTCCATCATGGGCGTGTCATGCTTTGGCATTTCTTTTCCTCCTTAAGCGGTAATTAATGATAAACAAACCACGATCACCCCGTTTGCCTGTTTGCCACCCAAATTCATATTTTTGGCAACAAACTGACCACCAGAGTGAGGAATCCTACAATGTGAATGGTCATTCAGATAGGTGAACTTAGTACAGCCATCAGCTCTTTGTCAACAAAAAAACTTCCTCCCTTTTCACATGCCGCCCCTTGGCGACTGCGCCTTTCCTACTTCAACAAATCCCGCGATGGGTGACAACCGCCGCCCACCCGCCTACTGCCGCTGTAGCAGCTTATCCCAACCGGAAAAGTTTTTCTTTTTTAAGACCGTGTTAAGCAATAAACTTAAGCTTATCCTTGAATAATTTGACACGCTTCACATTCCGCGATAGGTTGATATTTTTGCTATCAGCCTACCCAATCCGCACCAACCATATAGACAATTGATGCGTTGGCAGAAATAACATCTACGCTGATAGCAAAATTGATCATTCGCTACTCCGAGCCGCCTGAAAAACGTCGTTTTTACGATTTTTTGATGGATTTACCAACAGTCCATCATCCCGTTCTTCAAGGCGGCTTGATCATATTCCAATATCTTTATTGAAAGCGAAGGTGAGCCATGTCCAAAAAAATTGTGATCATCGGCGGAGTTGCCGCCGGCCCCAAAACTGCGTGTCGCGTCAAACGGTTATTACCAGAGGCGGAAGTCACCATCATCGATCAAGACAGCCTGATTTCTTACGGCGGCTGCGGCATCCCTTACTATGTTTCCGGCGATGTCTCCGACGAAAAAGAACTCCGCAACACCAGTTTCCATATGACCCGCGACGAATCATTCTTCCTCAACGCCAAAGGGGTCAACGTCCGTGCCAACACCCGTGCCCTGGCCATCGACCGCACCAAAAAAACGGTGACGGTGGAGATCCTTACCACCGGCGGCAAGGATGAAGTCCCCTACGATCAGCTGGTTATCGCCACCGGTAGCCGCCCCAACATCCTGCCCATTGCCGGTGCTGACCTGGATGGAGTCTTCACGGTCAGCGACCTGCACAAAGCAATCGACATCAAGGATCGCATCGCCAAAGGGAAAGTGAGCAAGGCGGTGGTCATCGGCGGCGGCGCCATCGGCATTGAAATGGCCGAGGCCTTCACTGACCTCTGGGGTCTTGAAACCACCATTATTGAATTCATGCCACAACTGATGCCGCGGCTGATTGATCGCCCCTTCGCGATGATGCTGGAAGCTCATCTCCGCGAACAAGGGGTTGCCGTTTTTACCGGCGAGGGAGCATCCGCCATCGAAGCTGATGATGACGGCAAGGTCTGCCGGGTGGTCACCCCCAACCGCTCCCTTGACGCTGACCTGGTCATTATGGCGGCAGGCGTCCGAGCCCGCAGCGAACTGGCGGTTGAGGCAGGACTCGCCGTCTCGCAGACGGGCAACATCATGGTTAATGATCGTCTACAGACTTCGGATCCCAACATCTACGCTGCTGGCGACTGCATTGAAGTTAAAAACATTCTTACCGGTAAGGGCTCCATCGCCCCCATGGGCTCCCTTGCCAACCGGGAAGGAAGAATCGTCGGCGACAACCTGGCCGGTATCCCCACCACCTATAAAGGATGGGTAGGCAGTTTCGTGATGAAGGCCTTTGAACGCTGCATCGGCGCCACCGGCCTGAGCCTCGACTCCGCGCGGGCCGAAGGATTTGATGCCGACGCCGTCATTACCGCCCAGTCCGACCGGGCTCATTTCTTCCCCACCCAGGCAATCATCCCCCTGCGGCTGGTCTTCGACAAGACAACCCGCAGGGTCTTAGGCGTGCAAGGTTTCGGCCCGGCCAACGACGCAGTACTGGCCAGGATCGACGCCGCCGCCGGGATCATTGCCAAGGGTGGCACCATTGACGACATCAGCCAACTGGAAATGGCCTACGCGCCGCCGTTTGCCACCGCCCTGGACGCCTTAAACGCCGCCGGCAACGTCGCTGACAACCTAGCGGCGGAAAGATTGCGCTATATTTCCGTTGAGGATTTTCTCAACTGGATGGACGATTTCTCCAGCCACGAGGATTGGCTGGCCCTGGATATCCGCCACCCCAAGGAGACGGAACCTTTCGTCAATAAATATCAGGAAAAGTGGATCTCCACCCCCTACATCGATATCCGCCGCCGCTATCAGGATCTACCCAAGGACAAGACCATGCTGATCATCTGTGACGCTGGCACCCGCTCTTACGAAATCCAGACCTTCCTAGACAGTGTTGGCTACCGGAACACCCTGGTTCTGGGTGGTGGCTTCAACATTATCCGTCGCCTGGGGGTAAACTGGTGGCCGCAGAGTTAAATAATTTCCTGGCGCAACGCTCCATAGTCTGGTTAGATTCAACATTGCTTCCCTTGCAATAGACAATCAAACCAAACAGGAGAGCCAGAACAATGAGTTCAATCCGAAACAGGGCCAACAACCAGCCATCCGGCTTCCCTTATCTCGCCGCCCGGCTGTTGCTGGCCCTGCTTTTTTTATCCACAGCCTTGCCTGCCTTCGCCCTGCAAGGACAGCTCAACATCAACACCGCCACCGCCAAAGAACTCCAACAACTTCCCTTTATCGGCAAAACTAAAGCGCGGGCCATTATCAATTGGCGCCGAAAAGGATCTTTGCAAAACCTTTCCGAACTCCAACAAAGCACCGCCGTAGGCCCCAGCACCTACCAGGCCATCCTCCCCTACCTGAAACTTTCCGGCCCGCACACCCTGCACAACGACAGCAAGACAGCAAATGGGCAACAAATAGCGACCACAACCGGCAACAAGACCTTACAGACTCGCTCATTAATCCTCACCCATCCGGGTGAAGTCCAATTATTGGTTGATGAAAAATATTACGAAACCATCAGGCAATTGATTCGCACCGCCAAGAAAAGAATTGATATCGTGATGTTCGTCTTCAGGACAAGCAGTGCAAAAAAGAATCGCCCACGCCTCATCCTCCAAGAACTGGCAAACGCGCGCCACCGGGGAGTGAGGGTACAAGTCATCTTGGAAAAATCCGGCTACGACCATAACCTCAACAAGGAAAACCAACACACCGCATCCTTACTGAGGAAAAACGGCATAAATGTCGCCTTTGACGATAGCAAAAAAACCACCCACGCAAAACTGGTGGTCATCGATCAACACCTCTGCCTATTGGGTAGCCACAACCTGACCCACTCGGCCCTAAGATACAACCACGAGACCTCGCTGCTCATCGACAGCCGCGAACTGGCCAAAGAACTTCTGACCTACATGGAAAAACTCCCTGGGTAGTGTCTGTCCATAAACGAGGATTTTTGTTCGAGATCTAGGCATGCGAAAAAAATAAGCGCAGACATATGTCTGATATTCCGAGCATTATTTTTTGAACATAACACAGAGATCGGGCAGGTAGCGAACCTGTGAGACTCCGAAAAGACCATTTATGGACAGACACTGGCTACCCCCTAGGCTCACTTGCGCCGCCGCACCAGCACCCTTTTTTTTGCCCCGGCTCCCTTACCGGCACCCTTGGCCACCCGCCGCACCAGAACCTTTTTTTTCTTCTTAACCCCTTCCTGCTCGGCGGCCAGCAGGGCCGTACCATCATCACCAGGCATGGGTTGCCGGTAAGTACAACCGGCCTTGGCACAACGCAAAAAGAGGTGCCCATGCAAATCCTTCTTTTCAACCAGAAAGGGAGACCCACACACCTGACACGGGAGCGGATGCGGTTCCGCCCAAGCCATAAATTCACATTCTTCCCGAGGACAAACGTAAAAAGGTTTACCGATGGGAGTCTTTTTGTGCAGAATTCGCCCCTTACGGCAGACCGGACACTCTATGCCACTTTCTCTTTCATTCTCCCCAACCACCGGTAAAGGTGGGGACGGCTCGCCAAGGGGGGCAACAGGAGCCTCATCAAAAACCTCCACAACCTCTGGCGCTACGACTTCAGTTACGGGCTCAGGAGCGGAAACCAGATTCTCCCCTAAACCACCAACAACCTTATCGACAAGGGAAGATTCGGCTTCAACAGGAACAGGATCATCAACAACTTCTTCCTGAACCGGCCCCTCACCCCCTACCAGCGGCAGGTCTTCCGGGGCAACCTCAACGTCTTGAGCTTCATTTTCGGTTTCTGCCAATATCTCACTAGCAACAACCTCCGACGTAGCAACATCCTCCGCCGCCACAACCGGTTCCACTTCAGAAGCCCCTGCCATATCCCCCAAAGGCTCGTCCTTAACCTCTACTTTCTCCTCCGCCAATGGTTGCGGCTCAGAAACAACCGAGTTAGCAACCTTGGGACGCGACGGAGCAGGCCCGCTCTTAATAACACCTTGAGGCTTTCGCTTGCGAAGCCGTGCCTGCAATTGAGACGAAACAGAAACCTTATGCAGAACATTCCCTTTCATCACCATGGTCTGATCAAATTGTCGCAAAGCGACATCCAATGCCTTGCGGCCGCTTAACACTTCCCCTACAGTTTGTTCAAGATAGGCCGAAAGATTGATCCCGCGCATGGTTGGAAATGCCCGGCCAATGGTCGAGGCAACCTTATTGGCATTCCCAAGACAACGTAATTCCCCACTGGCAAGAACCTCAACATAACCACCGGCCACCAATTGATGCAGCAAGGCAACGGCTACAGGCTCAGCCTCAATGGAGAAATCAGCCATATCAACAAAAAGAGTCTCCATGGTATAAAAACGGGCCAGTTCACTTTCGGCAGGCTCTGGCACGATCTGCTCAACAACCAACGACTGGCCATCTCGCAACTTGACCAAAGGACTCGGCTCAAGAAGGTTCCGGCCACGTAAGCCCTGAAAAACTGCCAAATGCCCTGGCACGGTAATATCATGACCCTGCGCTTTAAAAAAACAATGCTCGCCAGCTTGTATTTCCACCTCAACGGTCTCACCTTCAGCAACCCGCATCTGACTTGCCAAAGCCCGATCACGAATCAAGCCGTAAATAAGACACTCTTCCTCATCAAAGAAACCGGCCAATTGTTTTGCCTCAACATCAGGCCTGGTCGGCAACAGAAACCCCTCCCCCACCGCCACCGCCCCATCCGACAACAATGCCTCAACGCCAAACTGTCGCTCCACCTCGCCACGTATATTCTCAACCGTCACCGAGGTTGGGATATCGACGACCGCATAGTTAGTAATAAGCCCTGTACTGCAACCATCAACCTCAACACCATCAAACAACCGCTGCACACCAATCATGGTTTTCCCCACAGAAATACCATGAACAACAAAGGCCTCCTCAAGAAGGTCCACAAGGCGATACGGAGTCGGCGATTCAATGGTCGACGGACTCTTTTCAATCTTACTGACCACAAAATCAACATTGCGCAAAAGCTGCCTGACTCCCTCCACATCCTCTACACTGTGAAGGCTGCCATCATCAGTGACCCCGAAAGAATAGGCAAGAAAAGCCGCAAAAACTTCACCCCCAGCCGCAAATTTCACCCGGAGTCGCTGTTTTGGGCGTGAAGCATTAGCTTTAACTTCCGCTTCCCGTTCAGCCAGCAAAAGAAGTATTGTCAAACAAGAGGTGGAGAGAGGCACCCCGGCCGGACCAGTTCTAGTACCAAGAAGGCGATTAATATGCTTACTTAGCGCCACATCAAACACCGCCCGACTATGATAACCGATGGCACGATCAACATGGATCGGCTCAACCAAACGAAATGACTCTCGCAATTCTTCATCATGCAAAGCAAGAAGATGAAGACGTCGAGGTGGCGAGGATCCGGGAGAGACAATCTCCATCGCTTTGGCGACCAGCCAGCTCATGAATTCGCCGCGCGGTTCGCGAGCAAAGGCCAGATAAATATCACCACCAGCATACTGCCGCAATTTCGCCAGCAACGGCTTGCTGGAATCCAGAGGAGCAAAAGAAAATGAAAACTTGCCATTAGCAAACTGTTGCCCTGGCTCTGACAGCTTTAAAGAAACCTTCAACGGCGGCGCAGCAACAACAAACACCTCAGCATCACCGTCAAACTGACTCTGCAAAGCGGCAACCTTATCTTCCGTATCAATAACAACAAGCATTCTACCCATCAACAATCTCCGCAGAGAAAATAGTTATCAATCGACATGTAACAGAACCCACCCTTGGCAACAAGTTCGCCTCCCCACAGACACCTTTCTAAAAGAACAAAAACTTAAGGTTGGGACGTTTTCAACAAACCACCTGCCATACTAATCGAAGAGAAGCCATTATCAAAAGAAAAGAGCAATGTAGCACCACCAACCCGAAAAAACCAAGGAACACCTGATTTTTATTACAGAAAATACCCTTGCAACACGATAACAGAGATGGGATGCTAACTTTTTCCCCATGGTAATCACAATCACCCTCTTAACCGACCAGACTGGAGCCAGAACATGCCGTTTCTAGGAACACTACAAAACATTGACACGGCCATCACCAACCTTAACCTGAAAGAAGGCACCCTCAAAGCCCGACTCATCACCGAGATCCGCCGCTACTTTTCTACCCCGGAGAGCCTAAACACCATCTCCGCCATCTCCACAGAAGACCTTATCCAGAAGATCTGGCAAGTTGACGACCCCAAAGAGATACAAAACAAACGCAAGAACTTAAGTGGCCTCAAATCCTCAGTGAACAAAAGCCTTAAAGAGCTAATCAAAAAAGAAAAAAACCCGGACGGTATTATCATCAGCCGGGACAACACCTTTACCATTGCCGAAGAACAAAAAGACCAGCTTATCAAACAACTGGGTATATCCACTGATTCTATTCACTCCATGCATGAGATGCTGAACTCATTCAAAGAGTTACTCTCTGAAATGGGCAAAGATAACAACATTGACAATGTAAAAAGTCTCCTGGAAAAGCTGGATGAGACTCAGCAACTGATGAAAACCGTTGCCGACTCCGGCGCAGAAGTACCTGTCTCCCCCTTAGGCGAAGGCACGGGCACGGAAGCAGAAGAAACTGAGACTATTAAAATCACGGCAGAAAACGAAGACATTGTTACCGAAGAGGTCTTGGAGGATAAGCTGCCTGGTGAAGAAGAAGACGAAACCGAGCTTGAAGCAATAGATGACGCAGAGATCATTGAAATTACCGAGGACGACGACCTACAAATCCTGGAAGAGGATGATTATGCTGACATCGTCGAGATTGATGAGGAAATAGAACCAAGTGACGGCGACGGTGGACAGGGGGAGGAGCTGGAAGAAATCGACGACACTGACATCGTCGAGATTGAGGAGGAACTGGAACCAGGGGACGGCGACGGCGGCCAGGGGGAAAATCTGGAAGAAATCGACGACGCTGACATCGTCGAGATTGAGGAGGAACTGGAACCAGGGGACGGCGACGGCGGCCAGGGGGAAAATCTGGAAGAAATCGACGACGCTGACATCGTCGAGATTGAGGAGGAACTGGAACCAGGGGACGGCGACGGCGGCCAG
>JAQYVW010000076.1 GCA_030145325.1 Desulfurivibrionaceae bacterium | reverse complement strand
ACCATTGGCGAGGCATCCGCGCCGCCAATCCGCACCATTAAGCTTGGTGCTGGAGAAGGTGCTTTTACCGCTGGTGGCGAGACCTGTCTGTTCCGCCATGAGAAACGTTTTGAAAATCCCACCGGGATCGGCGTTTTGGTTGCCACTGAGATGAGTGACAGCGATGTTGACGGTCGTATTGACCGATTCAACAAGCTTTGCTACGAGCGGGTAGGGGTGATGTTGAAGGCCGATATCATCGCGATTAAGGACAGCAAGGGTGATGAAGCTTCCTTTACCGCCTTGGTCAAGAAGGTTATCGCTGGTGCTGCCAAAGCCAGTCTGGTGTTGATGAGTGACACCCCGGCGACTCTGGCTGCAGGTGCCAAGGAATGTGGCGACCGCAAACCTCTGCTGTTCGGTGCCACCAAGGAAAACGCCGGACCGATGGCCGATGTGGCTAAGGAAACCGGTTGCGCACTTGGCGTCAAAGGAACAACCATCGATGAAACCATCGCTATCAGTGAAGGTTTAATTAGTGGCGGTCTTAAGGATCTGGTTATTGATACCGGTGCGCGTACTGTTAAGGCTGCCTTCGAGGACAATGTTGTTGCTCGTCGTTCAGCGGTTAACAAGAAATTCAAGCCATTGGGCTTTCCCACCATCACCTTCCCTTGTGAGATCACTGATGATCCGCTGATGGAAGCCATGGTGGCCTCGGTGCTGATCGCCAAGTATGCCGGAATCGTGATCCTTAACGACCTGCAGGGTGACACCTTGTTTCCGCTGCTCCTTGAGCGGCTGAACATCTTCACCGATCCGCAGCGGCCCATGGTGGTTGCTGAAGATACTTACCCCATCAATGGCCCGGATGAGAATTCACCGGTGATCATTACCTGTAACTTCTCACTCACTTACTTCATTGTTTCCGGTGAGATTGAGGGCAGCAAGGTTCCCACCTGGTTGCTGATCAAGGATACCGAGGGTCTTTCCGTCCTCACCGCTTGGGCTGCCGGCAAATTTGGCGCTGACATGATCGCTCAGTTCATGAAAAAAGCGGAAATTGAGGCCAAGGTCAAGCATCGCGAATTAATCATCCCTGGTTATCTTGCCTCCATGAAGGGCGAGTTGGAAGAAGAGCTGCCTGGTTGGACCATCACCATCGGTCCTCGTGAGGCTGGCCATCTGCCGTCATTCCTCAAAGAGTGGAAACCTGCTGCTTGATACCGCTAATTTGGTGAAGCACATCCTCGGTTCGCCTGCGAGCCGTGCATACATAACAGAATGATATAAAACTATGTCTACTATATCGCTTACCATAGATGGGCGGAATATTCGTGTTGCGCCAAGAACAACGGTGCTTGAGGCTGCCAAGCTTCTTAATATTGAGATTCCCACCTTTTGTTTTGTTAAAGGCAAGTCTAAGGCTCATTGCAAGATTTGCCTGGTGGAAGTTGAAGGTAAGGCCAAGCCACTTCGTTCATGTGTAACCGTGGCCCGAGAGGGGATGGTTGTGCTTACCGACACCGATGATGTTCGGGCGCAACGGACCAAAAATCTTGAAATTCTTGCTGAATCCCATTTTGGTGATTGCAAAGCTCCCTGTAACATGAGCTGCCCTGGCCAGATCAATATCCAGGGGTTTATTGCCCATGTTCGCAAGAAGGAATACGATGAAGCGCTACGCTTGATCATGGAACGTAATCCTTTGCCTTTTTCCGTTGGCCGCGTTTGCCCGAGATTTTGTGAGGTTGAGTGCCGACGTTCGCTGATCGATGAGCCCATCGCGGTGAATCATCTTGAGCGTTTTGTCGCAGACTGGTGTTTGGAGCATCATCCCGGTGGGTTTAAATGTATTGCCTGTAAGCCCGACACTGGCAAGAAGGTTGCTGTGGTCGGTGGTGGTCCTGCCGGACTGTCCACGGCTTTCTATCTGCGAAAGGCTGGTCATGATGTAACCCTCTTTGAGGGAGCTGAGAAACTGGGTGGTGCTCTGCGTTATGGCCTGCCGGAATATCGAATTCCTCGGAAGGTTCTTGATTATGAAATCAAGACCATCACTGATCTCGGCGTATCTGTAGCCTGCGGTCAGAAATGGGGCCGAGATTTTTCTCTCAATGATCTAAAAAAGAAGGGTTTTGACGCCATCTCTTTGGCGGTTGGTGCCCTTAAGGGCAAGACCATAGATATTGATGGTATTGATTTGCCTTTTGTGCATCCGGCCATCGATTTTTTGAAAGATGTCACCGACGGTAAGAAAGAATTTCCTGGCAAACGGGCAATCGTCATCGGTGGTAGCAATATAGCCATTGGTACGGCTCGTTCCTTGGTGCGAATGGGGGTTCGGGAGGTAACGATAGTTTACTCCAGCAGCCCTGACAAGATTCAGGCCCATAAGCATTCTCACAAGGAAGCCGTACGGGAGGGGATAAAGTTTATCCCCATGGCAATTCCCATGCAGATTTTTGAGCGTGGGGGAACGTTGTTTATGCGTATTCAGCGGATGGCATTGGGTGAACCGGCAAAGAGTGGTCGTAGCCATCATGTGCCCACGGCTGGTCTAAATGAGAGTTTGCAAGCCGATATCATCCTTTACTCCGGTGGACAAGAACTTGCCCTGGAATCGTTTTCGGCTAATTCACTTGAGCGCAAGCTGGAATTAACACCTTCCGGCCTGATTAAGGTTCAAGATAAGAGTCAAAAAACAGCAGTTGATGGGGTTTGGGCCAGTGGTGATGCCATTACCGGACCTCGTTCAGTGATTGAGGCCGTTGTTTCCGGTCGACGAGTGGCAAAATACATTCACGCTGAAATTAGTGGTGAGAAAAAAGAACCGGCTGAATCAAATTTCAATTTCACTCGGGGTGACACCTTAAAAGATGTTGATCCTGTTCTCGTCAAGGGGTATGAGCCCCAGAAACGAGAAACCATGCCTTCTCTGGAGATGGAAGAACGTCTGATCTGCTTTGACGAGGTGCGCAAGGGCTTTACCCTTAAAAATGCCACCCGTGAGGCGGGCCGTTGCCTTTCCTGTGGTTGTACTGCCTATGATCGTTGTGACTTGCGCCGCTACTCTGTTTCCCATGGTGTAGATCTACAGAAGACCGGCATGGCAGCTCTTCATCAATATCCTGTCGACGCCAGCCATCCACTTTTTGAGATGGATCTGAATAAGTGTATCTATTGTCAGCGTTGCAAGAATAACTGTGAATACGATGCCCTTGAACTGAGCTGTGAAGGTACTGATGAGCAGAAACGACCGGTTGGCTTGAGTTTTTCGTTTAATGATAAGTGCGTGAACTGTTGTAACTGCGTTGATTCCTGTACCACTGGCGCTCTGACCAAGAAGGATGTGCTGGTTCCGATCATCAACGAACCGGTACGTTATGTTAAGACCACTTGCCCTTACTGTGGTTCCGGTTGTCAGATGAACCTCAAGATCAAGGGGCAGACCATTATGGAGGTTGTTGCCGATAAGTCGGCGGCACCAAACTATGGGATGCTCTGCGTTAAGGGACGCTTTGCCTTCGATTTCATTAAACACCCTGATCGGCTGACCAAACCGCTGGTTCGTAAAAACGGTCAGTTGGTTGAGTCCAGTTGGGATGATGCCTTGAGTTTGGTGGCGAAACGGTTCACTGAATTGCGGGATAGGCATGGCGCCGATTCCATCGCTGGTTTCAGTTGTGCCCGAGCCACCAATGAAGAAAACTTTTTAATGCAAAAATTCATGCGAGCGGTGGTCGGAACCAATAATATCGACCACTGTGCTCGACTTTGACACGCTCCCACGGTGGCCAGTTTGGCCCTCACCCTTGGCAGCGGCGCAATGACCAACTGCGTTTCAGATTTCATGAATGGCGAGCCGGATGTGATCTTTATGATCGGCTCCAACCCCGACACCAGTCATCCCATTACCGGTCTGCGAGTTCGGCAGGCGATAAAGAAGGGTGCCAAGCTGATCGTAGTTGATCCTCGTGGCACTGATTTTGCCAAACAAGCTGATCTGTGGCTTAATCTACAGCCCGGTTCTGATGTGGCCCTGATTAATGGTTTGATCCATATCATCTTCAAAGAGGATTTGTGGGATAAGGAATATGTCGAGGAACGTACGGAGAATATAGAAGAGCTCCAGATTGTCACCGAAAAATACACTCCTGAGTATGTTTCCGAAATAACAGGGGTTTCTGTTGAAGATCTCCATGCTGCAGCGCGTCTTTATGCCAGCCCAGGGCAAAAAAGTTCTATCCTTTACGGGATGGGACTCGCCCATTGGGTTGCTGGTACCGACAACGTCAAGGCTGTTTCCAACATGGCCTTGTTGTGCGGTAAAATCGGAGTAAAAGGCGGCGGTATCAACCCCTTACGGGGGCAGAACAATGTACAAGGCGCATGTGATATGGGGGCCTTGTTTAATACCCTGCCAGGTTATGCTGGGCTTACCCGTGATGACATCTTTGATAAGTACGAAAAGATGTGGGGGGTGAAAATGCCTCGCATACCAGGAAAACCTGCCACCGAGGTTTGGGATAATATCCTTGATGGTAATATTCGCGGTATCTACGTATTTGGTGAAGATCCGGTTCTTGCTGATCCCAATGCAGGCCATGCAGTAGCTGCCATTGATAAGCTCGAATTTATGGTAGTACAGGATATTTTCCTCACCGATACGGCTAAAAAGGCTGATGTTGTTCTGCCTGCTGCCTGTTTTGCGGAAAAGGATGGTACATTCACCTGTTCTGAGCGTCGTGTGCAACGAGTCCGCAAAGCCTTTGCTCCTCCTGGTGATGCTAAGGCGGATTGGGAGATATTTTGTGAACTCTCCAAAAAGATGGGCTATGCGATGGATTATGAGTCTCCCAGCGACATCTTTGATGAGGCTGCCTCACTGACTCCCCAATACGCCGGTATCAACTATAAGCGGTTGGATGAGGAAGGAGGTCTCCAATGGCCGGTGCCGGATATTGGTCATCCAGGCACCCCTATCTTGCATGTGGGCAAATTCACCCGTGGTAAGGCGTTGTTTATCCCCACGGAATTTGAAGCGGCGAAGGAGATGCCGGATAAAGAATTTTCGATGATGCTTACCACAGGTCGCGATGTCTCTCATTATAACTTTGGCAGCATGACCAGACGGACTCCCAGTATTGAGAGAATCTGCCCAGAGGCTTTAGCTGATGTGCACCCCGAAGATGCGGAGAGATTGGGGATCACCGAAAAATCCTGGATTCGGCTTAAATCCAGACGTGGAGAGGTTAAGGTTCGGGCCACCATTTCCGAACGAGTGCAGGTGGGGACGGTGTTTATTCCTTACCATTTTGCCGAGGTGCCGATCAATAACCTGACCGTAAATCATCTTGATAAGTTGTCGCGTTCGCCGCAGTACAAAGCATGCGCGATAAAAGTGGAAGTTCTTGGTTGAGCTAATTTAAGTGTTCTTCGCCTTTTTGAGGCGATTGATTAACGTTCTTTATTTGGAGTTCATAATTATGGCGCAAGCAAAAAATAAAGGGGCCGGAGCGGTCATGGTTGTCGGCGGCGGTGTCGCCGGTGTCCAGGCAGCATTGGATCTTACCGAGCTTGGTTACTACGTCTATCTGGTTGAGAAGTCAGCAGCCATCGGCGGGGCCATGGCTCAGCTTGATAAGACGTTCCCCACTAACGACTGCTCGCTTTGAATCCTGGCACCTAAGTTGGTGGAGGCCGGTCGGTCTCCAAATATCGAGATTCTTAGCAACGCAGATTTCCTTGGTCTTGACGGCAAAGCTGGTGACTTCACCGCTAAAGTCCGTCTGCGGCCCCGTTACATTGATGCCGACAAGTGTACGGCCTGTGGTCTGTGCACCAAATATTGTCCGCGTCATCTGGTTGATGAATACAATGAGGGATTGGCTCTTACCCGTCCTATTCATATTGATTATCCCCAGGCGGTACCTGCTACTTACTTTATTGATCCTGATGCCTGTATGCATCTTCAGCATGGTACTTGCAAGATCTGCGTGCCGGTCTGTCGTAGCAAGGCCATTGATTTTGATCAGAAAGCTGAAACGCGCCAGATTAATGTCGGTGCGGTGATCATGAGCCCTGGATTTGGCCGAGTGCCGGAAGAGGCATTGACCAAGTATAGTTATGGTGACCACCCGGATGTGGTAACCAGCTTGGAGTTTGAGCGACTGCTCAACCCCTCGGGCCCCTTTATGGGTGAGGTGCGCTGCATCTCTGACAAAAGGCATCCCAAAAATATTGCTTTTATCCAATGTGTGGGTTCTCGTGATCTCGGTTGCAACAATGGCTACTGTTCATCAGTCTGTTGTATGTATGCGATTAAGGAAGCGATGGTCGCTAAAGAACATGACCCTGATTGCGAGATAACTGTTTACTATATGGATATGCGGACTCAGGGTAAGGATTTTGATGCTGCCCGCACCCGCGCCGAGGAACAGTTCGGGATCAAGTTTGTTCGTGCCAAGGTTGCTGACGTGATGCCGTGGGAGAGGCAGTTGAAGCTGACCTACGCCACCATGGACGGCAAGCATCATTTTGAGGGCTATGACATGGTGGTTCTCTCGGTGGGTCTTGATTCTCCTGCTGATGCTAAGAATCTGGCCAAAACTGGTGCATTTGATCTCAATCATTACGATTTTTGTAAGACCTCAACCTTTGCGCCCTTGGCTTCAAGTCATGATGGCGTCTTAGTAGCCGGTGCTTTTCAGGGGCCCAAGGATATTCCTGAGTCAGTTACCCAGTCCAGTGCTGCTGCCGGTCTGGTTTCCGGCTTGATTAAAAAACAGCGCGGCAAGGGAGTGGTTACCAAGACTTATCCTGATGAGCAAGCGGTGGCTGAGGATGATGAGGTGCGGATTGGTGTTTTTGTCTGTCACTGTGGGATCAATATCGCCGGGGTTGTTGATGTGGCCAAAGTGGCCAACTATGCCGGTGAAATGGAAGACGTCACCTACTACGCGGAAAGCCTTTACAGTTGTTCGCAGGATGCCCAGGAAGTTCTTAAGCAGCGGATCAAGGAGCATAGGTTGAACAGGGTAGTTATTGCCGCCTGCTCACCGCGGACCCATGAGCCTCTGTTCCAAGAAACCTTGAAAGATGCAGGTCTTAACCGATCGCTCTTTGAGATGGTCAATATTCGTGATCATTGTTCCTGGGTTCATGCCAACGAACCTGCCGCAGCCACTGATAAATCCATGGATTTGGTGCGGATGGGGGTGGCAAAGGCCCGGAATATCAAGCCCCTGCCCGAACAGACGGTGCCGGTTACCACCAAGGCGCTGGTTCTTGGCGGCGGTATCGCCGGCATGACTGCAGCTTTGAATATGGCTGATCAGGGTTTTCAAACCTATATTGTTGAGAAGAATGGTCAGCTTGGCGGCCAGCTTCTCAAGCAGCATTACACCCTGCAAGGGGATAAGGTTGCCGATCTGGTTAAAGACGTTACCGGTAAGATCAAGAAGAACAAGTTGATCGAGGTCTTTACTGATGCTGACTTGAGTGCCGTCAACGGTTTTGTCGGTAACTTTACCTCCACCATCACTGTGGGTAAGAAAGAGACCTCAGTTGATCACGGGATCATCGTGGTCGCCACCGGCGGCAAGTATCATCAGCCAGAAACCGTGCTTGGCGCTAAGTTGCCGGACTCCAAGGCGATTGTCACCCAGAACGAGCTTGAGAAACAACTGGCTGGTAAGGGTAAGACTAGGGCTCCCAAGTCAGCGGTGATGATTCAATGCGCCGGTTCCCGGGGCGATGATTTGGCCTATTGCAGTAAAACCTGCTGTAATGATGCGGTGAAGAATGCCCTTAAGATTAAGGAAATTAATTCTGCTTCGCAGGTAGTGGTTCTTTATCGGGAGATGCGCACTTACGGCTACGCTGAAGATGCATATCGGGAGGCACGTGAGAAGGGGGTTATCTTTATCCCCTATGCCAAGGACCAGATGCCCAAGATCGACAAGAAGGGTGCCAAGGCTGAAGTTTCCTTCCATGACCCGATTCTGCTGGAAGACGTGACCATTGCCCCTGATCAGGTAATCTTGAGCGTGGGTATTGTGCCTGAGGATACTGAGGATATCAGTAAGCTCCTCAAAATTCCCATCAACGCGGATCGTTTCTTCCTTGAGGCCCATGTTAAGTTGCGGCCGGTGGAGATGCCGGTGGCAGGCGTTTATGTCTGCGGTCTGGCCCATGCTCCCAAGCCTTTGGACGAAATTATCGTTCAGGCCCAGGCGGCGGCGGCCAAGGCGGCAATCCCGCTGGTCAAGGGTTATGTGTCGGTGGAGCCCACTGTCTCTAACGTTGATAAGGATGCTTGTATCGGTTGTGGTCTCTGCGAGAGCCTATGTCCTTATAAGGCAATCCAAATTCATAAGATCGACAAGAAACGGAAGGCGGAAACCATTGTCGCTTCCTGTAAGGGTTGCGGGATTTGTGCATCCCATTGTCCGACCTTCGCCATCTCCATGGGTGGCTTTACAGACGAACAGATTACCGCCCAAATCAAAGCATTTGGCGAGATGAGAGAGGAGTAGGCATATGAGTGAGGAATTTAATCCCAAAGTACTGGGATTTCTCTGTAACTGGTGTTGTTACGCCGCCGCTGATTCGGCTGGGGTTTCACGCTACCAGTATCCGCCCAATCTGCGGACGATTCGGGTGATGTGTACCGGTCGTCTCGATCCGGCCTTTGTTCTGAAAGGATTTGCCGAAGGAGCGGCAGGCATCTTCACCGGTGGCTGACAACTTGGCGAATGTCATTACCAGGTTGGTAATTATGACGCAATGGGTGTAGACGCACTGGTGAAGAAGATCTTGACCGAGATTGGGATTAATCCGGCGCGCTTTAATCTGAAATGGGCTTCAGCTGCCGAAGCGCCTCGCTTCGTGAAGTTGATCACTGATTTTACCGCTCAGGTAAAAGAGCTTGGTCCCTTGGGAGAATCCGAAGGCATCGATCCGCAAGAGTTGCAGGCCCGCATCGCAAAGGCCCTTGAACTGGTCAGTGATCGAAAATTGCGGGTTGGATTTGGTAACGTTACTAAGACTATTCGCAAGGAAGGCAACAAGGTTACCCAGGAGCAGATTGTTGCTCTGGTAGACGAAAAATTGTCTAAAACCATCAGCGGTGCCTTGGGCTAACAGCCAGTGTTAGTGAGGTTTTGCGCCTGACCAGGGCCTGTTCTTAGTAAATCGAATTAATTCTATCTTTTTGCCGCATTCTCCTTGCAAACCTTGAGGAGGATGCGGTAATTTAAACTTGAGTTTAAGTAGATTTGGCATTAAGAGTGGGTTCTGTCCTATTTTTATTTTATGGTAATTTGATTGGTTTATTGAGGGAACAGTTTGGCGAATATACTGCTTATCGATGACGATGAGATGGTTCAGAGTGTTACCTGTGAGTTGTTGACCTTGTTGGGGTATGATGTCTTGACTGCCGACGATGGCAAGCAGGCGTTAGCTAAGGCCGAAGAAAATACCGCGATCATTGATCTGGTTCTTCTTGACCTTTCTTTGCCGGATATGAGTGGATTTGATTTATTGCCTCTGCTGAGGAAGATACTACGAGCACAGGCGAAGATAGTTTTATGTTCCGGTAGTATGTGTGATCAGTATGAAAACGTCGAGTTGAAGTCAAAAGAACTTGATGCCGTGCTGCAGAAACCTTTCGAACTTGCTGTTCTCAAAGAAACCATTGAGAATGCACTCTCCTCCTGAACCATTGTTTCCCCTGTTTAATCCTGCATTTACCCCATTGTAATTTATATAATTGTTTTTATATTTTTTGCGTAATTACGCACAGGGTAGCCGACGTTTTTCGCTACCAGTAGCTGTAACTGTTTGCAGGGTGCCGGAGATGCATGGCCTCGTCCTGCAACCTAGACATCGGTATGTGAGCAGTTATATTTTTTCTTTTTTTGCCAATTGGCCGCATGCCGCTGAGATATCAGCGCCGCGACTGGTGCGGATGAAGGCCGAGTACCCCGCATCCTGTAGCACTTTTTGGAAGGCCTCGATCTGTTTTCTGGCTGGAGAACGATAGGGAAGGGGGTCGCATTGGTTGTAGGAGAGAAGATTAATCTTGCAGCGAATGCCGTGCAGTTTTCGCGCCAGCTCTTTGGCATCCGCCAGAGAGTCGTTGATCCCTTCAAACAGGGTGTACTCGAACATTATCCGTCGCCGGTTGGCCAAGGGGAAGTCATTGCGGCAGGCTGTGAGCAATTGTTCCACCGAATAGGTGTCATTCACCGGCATTAGTTGGCTGCGGGTTGTATCATTGGCACTGTGCAGGGAGATGGCCAGGTTTACCCCTACCTGTTCGCCAAGGTCCTTTAGACGCGGTACCAGTCCGCAGGTGGAAACGGTGATCTTGCGGGAGGAAAAGTCCAGGCCTCGTTGATCCATGAGAATATTCAAGGCGTTGACCAGGTTTTCGAAGTTGGCCAGCGGTTCGCCCATCCCCATGAAGACCAAATTGGTGAGGCGTCCTTGTTTATCGGTGTCCATATCCGCCATGGTTGCCATGGCTTGATTGACAATTTCCGCTGCCCGCAGGTTGCGTTTAAGTCCCATGGTGCCGGTGAGGCAGAAACGACAACCCATGGCACAACCCACCTGCGATGAAACACAAAGGGTATTGCGGGTTTCTTCCGGGATGAGAACGGATTCGATGATCAGCCCGTCTTCCAGTTCAAAACCGTATTTAACTGTGCCGTCCTTTGACACCTCTTTGGCCGCTAATTGAAGAGAGCTTATTGAGCATTGCTCGTCAATTTTTGCCCGGAGGTCTTTGGAGAGGTCGGTCATTTGGGCAAAGTTATGAATCTCAGGCCGGTATAACCAGGAAAAAATCTGCTTAGCTCGAAAAGCCGGGAGACCGAGAGAAACGATATAGTCAGTGAGCTGGGTAAAGGTGAAATCTTTAAGGTCGGTTTTCTTCATTGAGGACTCTTGGCAGGGATAAGAATGGTCTGCTGGGCAGGATGAATGGTGCCACAATATGCGGGCGGGCAATTGATTGCAAGAAAAAAGAACCAGCTAATGCGAAGAACAATTCGTTCATGAGTCCTCAGTTGCGATGAAAGTAGGTTGATTAAAGTTGCCCCTTATACTACAAATAATTGGCATTGTCTTTTGTCAGGTTTGGGCTGAGTATCACTTGTTAATCTCGTTCAACAACTGACTTGAATGATGGATATATAATCTTTCGATGAGGTCGTCATGAAGAAAACCAATTTTTTACGTTTTGACAGCATGGTAATTCATGCCGGTCAGTCACCTGAACAGTGGCAGGGCGCGACTTTGCCACCTATCTATCAGACTGCTTCGCACTGTCATGGCACTGCCGAAAATTTAAGCGATACCTTCTCCGGCAAGACAACCGATCATATTTATATGCGTCTTTCCAACCCTACTAACAAGGCCTTGGAGGTAAAACTTGCCGCCCTTGAAAACGGGCGCGGGGCAATATTCATGTCTTCTGGGATGGCTGCCATCAGCAATGCCTGTATGGCATTGCTGCGAGCTGGAGATGAGTTTGTTTGCGGTAATTCTCTCTTCATGTCCACCTATTTGCTCTTTAAAAACGTCTTCGGCAAGTACGATATCACTCCCCGGATGGTGGAATCCACCGACCTTGCGGCCCTTGAAGCGGCGATCAATGAGAAAACCCGTTTTGTTTATCTTGAGACCATCGGTAACCCGAAAATGGATGTGCCGAATCTTCGGAAGGCAGCCGAGATCGCTCATCGGTATGGATTGCCATTGCTGGTTGATAATACCTTGGCCACCCCCTATCTCTGCCGTCCCATCGATTTGGGCGCTGATCTGGTGATCCATTCCACCACCAAATATCTAAGTGGGCATGGTGATGCCACCGGTGGGGTGGTTATTGATGGTGGTAATTTTGATTGGCAGCAGGGCCGTTTCCCGGACATGCAACCCTTTATTGACCGTAAGGGGCCTTTGGCCTATCTAGACAAGATTTGGCGCGAGCATCATATCAACTTTGGCACCACTGCCGCCCCCTTGCATGCTTATTTGACCATGGTCGGTCTGGACACCTTGGCCTTGCGCATGGAACGGCACATGGCCAATGCCATGAGGGTGGCGGAGTTTCTTCGCTATCGGTCGGAAGTTTCTTGGGTCAATTTTGCCGGTCTGGCAGATCATCATGGCAATCGTACCGCCAGGGAACAGTTCGGCGAGAAGGGCTTTGGCGGGCTGCTCGCCTTCGGCCTCAAAGATCAAGAAACCTGCTTCAGGTTTATTAATAACTTGCAGATGATCTACCATCTCGCCAATCTCGGCGATTGCAAGAGTCTGGTTATCCATCCCTATTCGTCGCAGTATGTCTCGTTCCCTGAGGAAACCAAGGCCGACCTGGCGATTACCCCGGATCTGGTTAGGTTATCGGTGGGGATCGAGGCGGTGGAAGACATTATTGCTGATCTGACTCATGCCTTGGACGGATTGCACTGAGATGAGCCAGTACCACCATTTGGATAGTGATGATGCGTCGGTGGGCATTGTCGAGAAGAAATTCTTCACCTTTGCTGAACCGCCCAACCCCATGGTGCTGACCAGTGGCGCTGAGTTGGGCCCGGTTACCATTGCCTACGAAACATACGGTACCCTGTCGCCCGCACGGGACAACGTCATCCTTGTCCTGCACGCCCTTACCGGGGACTCCCATCTGGCCGGTTTCTATAGCAAGGAGCAGACCAAGCCGGGATGGTGGGAGATCATGGTCGGGCCGGGAAAGGGTATCGATACCGACCGTTATTTCGTCATCTGTAGTAACATTCTCGGTGGCTGCATGGGTTCAACCGGCCCTTCCTCGTTTAATCTCGCCACCGGCAAACCTTACGGGCTTGATTTCCCGGTGGTCACCGTGGCCGATATGGTGGAAGCCCAGAAACGACTACTTGACCATTTAGGGATCAAGCGCTTGCTGGCTGCCATCGGCGGTTCCTTGGGCGGCATGCAGGTGCTCGAATGGTCGGTCAGGTTTCCTGAAATGGTGGCAGCCGCAGTTCCTCTGGCCACCACCTCAAGGCATTCGGCTTTGTCCATCGCCTTTAATGAGGTGGCCAGGCAATCGATCATGGCTGACCCTAACTGGCAACAAGGCAATTACCATGACGGTGCTAAGCCCGATCTGGGTCTGGCTGTAGCACGAATGATTGGACATGTTACCTATCTTTCTGATGAGGCCATGCGGCAAAAGTTTGGCCGCCAACTGCAGGATAAAGACGCTTTTTCCTTTAATTTCGACGCTGATTTTCAGGTGGAAAGCTATCTGCGCTATCAGGGCACCAAGTTTGTGGAGAGGTTTGACGCCAACTCCTTTCTTTTTATTACCAAGGCGGCGGATTATTTTGATCTGGCCGCTGAAGGTGAGGGTAGCTTGGCCGGGGCTTTTGCCAAGGCGCAGGCAAAATTCCTGGTGGTTTCCTTCTCTTCTGACTGGCTCTATCCAACTTCTCGGTCGCGACGGATGGTGCAGGCGATGAAAAAGAACGGCCTTGATGTAAGTTTTTGTGAGATCCAGGCGGAATGGGGACATGATGCCTTTCTCCTCCCTAACCCTCGCTTGAGTGAATTGCTGCGTGGTTTTCTTGATCGTGTTTATCAGGAAGAGCGAGCCACGAGCGGTGGGGAGGAATAAACCATGCGTTTTGATTTACAGATTCTCGCTTCTTGGATCGAACCGGGGGCTAAGGTGCTTGATCTTGGCTGCGGCGAAGGCAATTTGCTCTATTACCTGAAGGAGGAGAAGGGAATCCATGGCACCGGCATCGAAAGCCGTGAAGACAAGGTCGCCCAGTGTATTGCCAGCGGCCTTTCGGTCTTACAGGGTGATCTTAACCTTGAGGTGGTGGATTATCCAGATCAGGCCTTTGATTATGTGATCCTCAGTCAGACCTTGCAGCAAGTGTATGAACCTGACGCTTTGATCATGGAACTCCTGCGCATCGGTAAACAGGTAATTGTCAGTTTTCCCAATTTCGCTTACTGGCGAAATCGGTACCAGTTGTTGCTGAGTGGAAAAGCGCCGGTGAGTAAACAGTTGCCCTTTGAATGGTATAATACCCCTAATATCCGGGTGGTTACCATCCGTGATTTTTATCGTTTTTCCGGGAAGATGAAGATCAAGATTGAAAAAGAGGTGGCCATTAATAGCGATCATCACCACGATACCGGTAATATTGTTACTTTCCTGCCTAATCT
>JAQYVW010000010.1 GCA_030145325.1 Desulfurivibrionaceae bacterium | reverse complement strand
GTGGCTTGACCACATGGCGAGTGACACAGGGTGCCGTTTCTTTCGCCGCTTCGCTGCTGGTTCGTTTTCTTTGGGCAAACAAAGAAAATGAACATTAAATGAGATTATTCCTAAAGTTGGCTGAAACTCGCTGGTAATCAGAAAAAAAAGCGGCCGGGAGGTTTCCTCTTGGGCCGCTTTTTTTGGTGTATTTTGTGCCTCCGGCGTAGGTGGGGAGTTTGCTTTAGGCGGCGCTTCCTTTACACCATTTTATCTTCAGACCAGTCGTTATGTTCGAACTGGCGGTGATCAGGTTTGGTGGGTTTCACTTCCCTGATTCGTTGATCCAGCCATGCTGCAAGTTTGTCGGTCTCTCCGGCCAGATCAGCTAACGCTTTGCCACGGTGGCTGATCTGGTTTTTTTCAGTCAAGGGGATCTCGGCAAAGGTCTGTTGCAGTGGCGGGTAATAAAAAACCGGGTCGTAGCCAAAGCCCCCTTCACCGTGTTGTTCGTGGGTAATTTCTCCCTCGCATCGTCCTTCGTAGGTAAGAGCTGGTCCGCTGGGGACGGCGATGGAGATCACGCATGCAAAGGCAGCGGCACGATTTTCTTGCCCGGACATTTCCGTCAGCAGTTTGTCGATATTATCTTGATCGGAAGCCTTGTCGCCGGCATAGCGAGCTGAATAAACCCCTGGAGCGCCGTTCAACGCCTCCACCACTAAGCCTGAATCATCAGCAATGGCTGGCAGTCCCAAAACTTTGGCTGTAAAGAGCGCTTTTTTGTAAGCGTTGTCATCAAAGGTTTTGCCGTCTTCCACGGCCTCGGGAATGGGGCCAAAATCATTGAGGCTTTTTAGGTCTATTTGGGTATCCTTGAGGATCTCTCGAAATTCTTTAATCTTACCCTGATTGCGGGTAGCCAGTACCAGTGTTGTTCTCATCTTGTCTCCTTCGGGCGGGGTCAGGTCTTGTAAAGCTATATTTATCTATGTCTCATTTCTTGTTCAAATCGTTTCACCCATCGGCTTACCGTTGAGTAATGAACGTTGAAAAAAATACCAATTTCTTTCATTGTATAGTGTCCGTCGAGAAAGGCACGGACCATCGCTTCTCGTTTGTTTGGGAATTGATCATTGTATGTTGGCAATGCTTGCTTGGGGGCTATGCGCTGCCCGGCAGGGGTTTCGAGGATATCGTTTCTTTTGCCAATCATGGCTTGCGCGTTACGTACAAAGGTATCGTCGCCAAGGTAAATTTGGTTATGTAATTCGTCCCACAGGGGAGGGCGGTTATGCCCTTGGCGGATGAAGGATCGGTATGCGGCTTGGGCAAGCTGTTTGCTGGGGCTAAAGAAAGCCAGCACTTGCTCGGTGGAGAGCCATTCTGGAGTTTTGGCTTCTCCGCAGGTTGGAAGATAGCTTGACCATCTCCAGTCGCCACTTTGGGTGACCATTTTGGCGCGCACGGGATTAAGGGCCACATACCGGCAGACCTCTAGCAGGTAGTTTTCCTTGTCGATAAGGATCGCCTTATAACGGCCCTGGAAAACATGCCCGACGCGGTCATGACGGCGGTTTGATTTTTGGGTGTAAACCCCGTTTAATTGGCGCATTCCCTTGGCTAAATTGGCCTGCGGGGTTTCCACCACGAGGTGGTAATGGTTTCCCATCAGGCAGTAAGCGTAGCATTGCCAGTTCATCCGGTGGCAGACAGAGCCGAAAATCTCCAGCCATTGTTGTCGGTCGGAGTCGTCATTAAAGATATCTTCTCGTCTGTCGCCACGGCTGGTGACATGGTATAAGGCGTTTGGATATTCGATTCTCAGTGGTCTAGCCATGGCGCATATGTAATGCATAATTAGTTGTTTTGCAAGACCTGACCCCGGTTTTTGGTTTTTGGGAGTTTTATTTTTATGGAACAGATGCAGGGTGCTTTTGGGAAAAAATATCTATGTCTTGTTGTTCTGCTCTTTGTGGGGCTGGGGTGGGGGCTTTATGCCAATACCCTCGATGTGCCGTTTTATCTCGATGATTTTGGCAACGTGCAGGAGAATATAAGTATTCGTGCCAGTGAAATATCGTTGTCCGGCCTGTGGCGAGCTGGGAGTGAAAGCCTTATTGCCACCCGGCCCCTCGCTAATATCAGTTTTGCCCTTAATTATTATCTTCATCAGTACCAGGTGGGCGGATATCATCTAGTCAATATTGGCTGTCATATTCTCACCGGGATATTTCTGTTCCTGCTGTTTAGGGTGATTCTGCAAAGTCCGGCCCTTGGTGGTCGTTATTCTCGGCACGCCCCTGTTCTTGCTCTGGCTGCGGCTGTTCTTTGGTTTGTGAATCCGGTTCATACCCAAACCGTGACCTATATCGTCCAAAGAATGAACGGGATGGCGGCCATGTTTTACGTTTTGTCCTTGTGGTTGTATTTGCGGGGGCGGTTGGTTGTTGAGGGGAGATGGGCTTGGCCTTGGCTGGCAGCAGCCGCGGTTGCTGGTTTGATGGCCATTGGCTCCAAGGAGATCGCCGTCACCTTGCCCTTTATGATGTGGTTAGCCGATTGGTATTTTATTGGCGACCTTGATAGAGCGTGGTTGCGGCGTTGTCTTCCTTATCTGCTGGCCTTGTGTGTCATTGCTGTTTTGTTAACGGTGTTTTTTCTGGGGAGTAGCCCCTGGGAGGTGATTCTCGGTGGTTATGCGCATCGTGATTATACTTTAGCGGAAAGACTTTTCACCGAATTGCGGGTGGTTGTTTATTATCTGGGTTTGTTGTTGTATCCCGTTCCTTCCCGTTTGAATCTTGATTATGATTTTGTGCTGTCTCACTCATTTTGGGCTCCTTCGGCCACGGTCTATTCAGGTTTAGTGATTTTTCTCCTCTTGGTTTTGGCAGTTGTCTGGGCTAAAAGGGCGCGGTTGTTTTCTTTTGCGGTATTTTGGTTTTTAGGGAATCTACTTCTCGAGTCTTCGCTGATTCCCCTTGAAATCATCTTTGAGCACCGAACCTATCTGCCCAGTATGTTTGTTTCCCTCTGTGTTGTTGCGGCGGGATATAGGCTTTTTCGGCCAACGCGTATAGCCGTGACCGTGCTTGCTGTTATTGTTGGTCTGTTGTCGTTTTGGACTGTTTCTCGCAACGAGATTTGGCGTGATCCCGTTCGTTTCTGGGCGGATTGTGCCGAGAAGTCTCCTGGTAAGTCTCGCCCCCATAATAATTTGAGTGTGGCGTTGCGGGAAAGTGGTGATTGGGAGCGCGCATTTGCTGAGGCCAAGGTTGCCCTTCGTTTGAATCCCCAAAATGTGCAGGGGCGGGTCAATATGGGGAATCTTTATAGTGATAAAGGGATGTGGCGGTTGGCGGAGGCGGAGTATCGGCAGGTCTTACAGGTGATGCCTAGTTATGCAGAGATGTATGTAAGCATAGGAAATATTTATGTGGCGCAAGGAAGGGTTGGGGTGGCGGCGGATTCGTTTCAAAAAGCCCTTGCCCTGGCTCCCAATAGTGTGCGAGCAAGGACCAATCTTGGCATGATCTTTGCCAATCAAGGCCGGGAGCGGGAGGCCATAGTCGAGTTTGAAAGGGCGCGGGCCTTAAGTCCCGGAAATAGTGACATTCACTTCAATCTTGGTCTGGCTTATGAGGGGCAGGGGCGTTATCGTGCGTCCTGTCAGTCGTTTTCGGAGGCTTTACGTTTAAATCCGGCCGATAAACAGGCGGCGGCAAAACTTGTAGAGGTCAGAAGAAGGTTGGCGGTGGGGTTATAGTTTGTTCTGGTTGTTTCGCCTGTCCTTGTTCTTTAACAAAATTAATTCTTTATAAGATGCTTGCCATTAACACCAGGCAGGATTTAGGAGTAATATGTTAATGAAAACCGATCACCTTCTCGCCACTATTCGTCGTACCCTCCGGCGTCGACGCCTTGACGCCCTGCTGGTCTGTCAACCTGACAATCGTCGTTATCTGAGCGGCTACACCGCTGGTGACACTTCGATTAATGAAAGTTCCGGGGTGTTGTTGATACTTGCCCATGGTGAGCCTCTCCTCTTTACCGATTCTCGATTTGACTTGCAGGCCGAAGCCGAGGCCACCGGCTTTAAGGTTAGTCTTTATCCCCGTGGCCTGTTGCCCCTCCTTGACACTCTGTTGCCCAAACTCAAGATTCGTCGGCTCGCTTTCGAGAGTCACTATCTTCTTCATGCCACTTATCAAAAACTGGCTGTCGTCGCCAAGCGTAACCACGTTGAGTTGGTGCCGTGTACCGACGTGGTGGAAAAATTGCGGGTGCGTAAAAACGAGGATGAGTTGGCACGGATAGAACGATCTGTACTTCTCAACGAAAAGGTTTTTCTTGAAATTTATCATGGCTTGCGACCGGGGATGAGCGAGCGGCAGGTTGCGCTGAGCATTGAAAACTGTATGGTCCAGAAGGGCGCTTCCGGGCCGAGTTTTGAGAGTATGGTTGCTTCCGGTCCCAACGGCGCTTTGCCCCATGCGGTGCCATCGGCGCGGTTGTTGCGCGAGGGCGAGCCCATTGTCATTGACATGGGGTTGATTCTTGATGGCTATTGTTCGGATATGACTCGAACCGTGGTCTTGGGTACGCCGGATGAAAAGACCGTTACCCTGCTCAGGTTGGTTAGAAAGGCGCAGCTTGCCGGCACCCAGGCGCTTCGGGCCGGAGTAACAGGTCGTGAGGTGGATCGCGCTGCCCGGACGGTCATTGCTGCTGCTGGTTTTGGTCAGCAATTCGGGCACGGCTTGGGGCATGGCGTGGGTCTCGCTGTTCATGAAGCCCCTTCTCTCAATAAACGTTATCGGCGTAAGCTTTCCGCCGGGATGGTGGTCACCGTGGAGCCTGGCATTTATCTGTCCGGCTGGGGTGGTATTCGCCTTGAGAACATGGCCGTGGTTACCGAGCACGGCCACCGGTTGTTGAACCGAGATACGACTTTTTTGGATATTTGATTTATCCTGGCGTTTTTTCAGCTTTTGTTTCTGTGCAAGGCGTGGCCTTGGCTTTGGGGCTAATTTGTTGGTTTCTCGGTCAGGGCAATCCTTACTGGCTTATTTTCTCATTTATAGTTATAATAGTTTAGGTGCGTATTTTTTTATGTCCGAAGAGTTTATAGGGCACGTAGGTTATGTTGGTAACAAAACATGGATATAGAGTGAGGGGCGGTGGCTCCTTCTTTTTGTGTCCTGTTGTCGTTTCCGTTGTTTTCTGCTTTTCCCTCCTTTTTACTCCCCTTGCTGTTTTAGCCCGTGTTACGGGCATCTGTAGTAACTGCCACACCATGCATAATAGTCAAAGCGGCCAACCCGTTTTTAGCGGCGGGCCGGCTCCGAATCTTCTCGTTAATACCTGTGTGGGTTGTCATTCCAGTGATACATCGGAGACTAAGCTCGATATTGGTGGTGGCTCGATTGTGCCCATCGTCCACAATACCATTGAGCCGAACAAGCCTTTGGCTGGGGGGAATTTCTTTTGGGTTGAGGATACGGATCATGGTGATCGTTACGGTCATAATGTATATGGCATCTCTGCACCGGATGATGAGATAACCGCCGCGCCTGGCTCAATTAGTTGTGCGAATAGTTGCCACACCTCCTTGGCTTTGTCTGTGCCCGGTAATGGCTGTCAGGGTTGCCATAACAACCTTAGGCATCATGGTATCGATCCAGATAGTGGCGAGCCGGAAAACAGCGCCAGTGGCTGGTACAGGTTCTTGAGTGCGCCCATGGACAGTGAGCATCTGGGGAATGGCGGTGGCCCAGTGAATGGTGTTGAGTCTGCTGACTGGGAATATGAACCGTCGGTAACCAATCACAATGTTTACTATAAGGGGACTGGGTCTGATTTACTGGATATCCCCGAATCCATAGGTAAGTTTTGTGGTGGTTGCCATGCGCAGTTTCATTCGCCGGGATTTGAGACCATTTATACCGATAATGGCGCTGGTTCCGATGTGAGTCCGTGGCTAAGGCATCCCGCCGATTACGCAATCCCTGATAGTGGAGAATTTGCAGCAGTTCTTGGCACTGATTATGATCCCTTGGTGCCGGTGGGCAAAGATCTGGCTGATAAGGACAACAGAGGCAAGATTGTAGATGGTGATACTGTCATGTGTCTTTCTTGTCATCGGGCGCACGGCAGTCCTTATGTGCATATGCTCAGGTGGAATTATGATGAGATGGTGGCCGGAACCACAGATGTTGCGGTGGTGGGTACCGGTTGTTTTAAGTGTCATACGACCAAGGATGGAGATTGATGTTTTACGGTCGGTTGGCGCATTGATAAAAATGAGGCAGAGAACATGAAGAATAAAGTTTTACTCTTCCTTGTGATGGCCATGGCTTTTTCCTGTTTGTGGTCAGGGAATTCAGGGCTTTCTCATGCCGCGACTATGCCCTCTTATGCTTGGTTGCGTGCTATCGCGGCAGCATCTCCGGTGGCCGTGGCTTTGGATCGGGATGACAATATTTATGTGGCGGACGCAGTTCAGAATTCGGTTACCGTCTATCTTGGCAGCGGTGTCGTTCTTGGAAAAATAATCGGTCTTGCCAAGCCGATTAGTGTTGCCGTGGACAGCAGTGGTCGGGTCTATGTTGGCAATGATGACGCTGATAATGTGATGGTCTTCGGGCCAGATCTGAGTTTTTTGTTTGCTCTAGGCAGTGGTAATGGTGAGATAGGGAAGCCGACAAGTATCGCGGTTGATGATTTTGGTGCTGTCTATGTTGTCGATAATGTTGCCGACGTCGTGAAGGTTTACAGTTCGGCGGGGGAGTTACAGTTTTCCTTTGGTGGCTCAGGGAGTACCGATGGCCTTTTCAATTCACCGATGGGGATTGCCGTCAATGAGACGACCCAGGAAGTCGTGGTGATTGATCGGCAGTTGATTGCAGCGGGCGGCAGTCTTAGTGAGGGTGGGCGGGCGCAAATTTTTGACATGAATGGCGGTTTTAAAGCGAGTTTTGGCGAGCCTTCTGGAGATTATTTGGGTGTGTACGACTCAGGGAATCCTGTGGGAGAATTGAAAGATCAGGGCATGCTGGCGAAGCCGATCAGTGTTGGGGTCGACACTCTTGGTCGTATTTATGTCACAGATACCTTTAGTAATCTTGTGCAGGTGTACGATAGTGGCGGTAATCATCTCGGCCTTATCCGTGATGTGAATAATCCTCTCCGGACCCCGGTCGATCTGGCCGTAAGTCGGGTTACGGGTCGTATTTATGTGGCCTCCTTGTCGGGGGGCGTGATTGATGTACTCGGTATTGGAGTCAGCCATACGGTGAGTGTTGCTGCCGGGGAAGGTGGCACCATTAGCCCGTCCGGGTCGAATAACTATGCGCAAGGTGAGAAGATTATTTTCACGGTGGCTCCTGCTGCCGGCTTCCATCTTGTGCAGGCTACGGTGAATGGCGTTGCCCAAGACGTGGTTGCGCAAACATTTGACCTGATTGTTCTCTCCGACCTTGCGGTGATGGCTGAATTTGCTGCCGACACCTTTTCTTTTATTGCATCTCAAAATGGCAATGGTGATGTGATTTTTTCTGGGGGGGATTCGGTGGCCTATGGCTCCGAGCAGACGGTTACGATAACCCCCCGTTCCGGCTATCGACTGGTGGATCTGCTTGTTGACGGGGACTCGGTCTGGGGTCAGGTTGTTAACGGCAGTTATACCTTTGCCTCCGTGACGGCCGCGCACACTGTTGAGCCAGTTTTTGCAATCGATCATGATGTTGCGCTCAGTATTGTCAAGGCGGCCAATTATCTTGAAGGTGATGTTTCGACGTATCCTCTTCTCGCTGCGGGCAGTGAGGAAGTATTTCAGGTAACCGGTGGTGTCTCGGGCGTTTTTAACTGGTTGGTTTTTAATGCCGAAGGGGATCTGGTTTGGTGGCATTATGACACCGGCAGCACCTTTACGCTGCCGGTGGACGATTTATTTAGCGCTTACGGTGCTGGGGTTTATACGGTGCAAGTGGAGGATAGTAATGATCCCGAACTGGACCTGGTTACCAAAAACGTCCGGGTGCCGCTGCGCATTGACCCGATTTTTGCCAATTACGAGGATAACGGTGGTAGCGTTGATTTTTCTGTAACCGGTGCCACTGGTGATTACAGCTGGAGCTTGCTTGATGAGGAAGGGCAGGTCCTTTCCTCTCCAGTTTTTGGCACCCTTGGGAGCACCACCGCTGCGACCAATACTCTCACTCTGACACCTGGGATTGCCGAGGTTACCTCTTTTCAGGTGCAGGCGCGGATAGCCGACTCGGTACTGGCGGCGGCTGAACTCGATACGGTGATTGCCGGTCCGCAGGTGGTCATGCCCATGCGACAACTTGTTCTGCAGGTGGACGATGGTTCTTCTGCCGTGGGTGATGTGGTTATTACGGCTGTCAATGACCAATCCTGCGCGGCGGTTGCTGGTGAGGACGGTATGGCAGTTATGCCGGAATTGGCGGACACCGGTGCGACTTACGCGTTTGCGGTGCGTAAAGATGGTTACTTGCCGGTTATTGTGACAACGGACGACCTGAGCGTGCCTTTACCGGTATCGTTGGATGTCATTGGTAGTTTGGCGGAGATTTCCGGGATGGTGGTCCCGGCTGGGGCTGGTACACGGGTCATGCTTTTGCGGGGGGATAATACGGTTGTTGCCGATAGTCGGGGTAATGCTGTGCAGGTTTTGGCCGATCCCACCAGTGGTGAATATGCTCTTACTTTTGATGATTTTGTTGCTGGCGGCGGGCCATATCGGATTGCGGCCCTGCGTTCCGGCTACATTTTTAATCTGGCTGAAAATGAGGGCGTGGTGGACGCCGTGGCTGGAGAGATCGGGAAGGATATATCTCTGCATGCGGTGACGCGGCTTGCCGTCACCGCTGATGGAGGGTTGCCTGACGTGACTTTCTCGATTACGGCAAGTCCCGCTTTTAACGGTACGGTTGGAGAAGTGCAAGCTTTTGCCGGAACCTCGGCGTCAGCAAATGAGGTTACCGCTGCTCTGATTCCTGTCGATGGTGGTTCCGTTTATACTTACACGGTTCCTTCTCCGGCCACTGGAGAGGTTGAGAATATCTTTATCCGCAGCGATACCGGTGTGGCAAGATCAGCGGCCAGTGGTTACTTTGCCGCTTTCGGGTACGAGTATTTGTTTGGTTTGAATGCGCCGGAAGAAACTATTATAAACAAACCTCATCTTGGTACCCTTGCCATGGCGACCACATCCTCTGGAAATTCGGCGTTTGCTTTGCCTGCGGGTGGAGTTGGTGGCGATGTTCTTACCAGTGCGACTCTGGTGATGTCTGAGGTTGATCCGCAAGCGGCTGGGCTTGGTCTCATTTCCTGTTCGGAGATTGTCGATCTGGCTTTGACAAATACCGCCACCGGTGAAGAACTCGCCAACGATGATATCCACAAGGCGTACGTCACCGTCAAGTTTGATCCGGGTAAGGTTGCGGTGGGTGATTTTGAGTCGGGGGTGGTGGTGATCTGCTATGCGGGTGAAATTGGCGGATTGCAGCCTGGCGTTGCCACGGTGGTGCCAGCGAGCCGGATTGTTAAGCCGATCAATTATGGTGCTGGTAAGGTTACCTTCTGGGTTGATCAGTTGGGCGCTTTTGGGGTTGGTGGTTCCCGTGGTGGCACAGATGAGTTGGTTGGTTTTAACCCTGCCGTTCGTTATATTGGCACGACTCTTGGTTGGACAGACAGCGGCCCGGATGATTTCTGGGATGGCAAGTAATTATAGGGGGCAAGCAGGAAACTGCTAAGGGATAATCGCCATGAAGTTTTTATCTACGATAGTATTAATCGCGCTAACCGGCCTGGTTCTTTTGGCGGGCACGGGGGGCGCGGATGAGCGGAATCTGGATTATCCCCATAATTCCACCAATAACATCAACTGCTGGACCTGTCATTATACGGCCTCGACATCCGTCGTGGACTGGGAAACAGTTCCTCTGGATATTGATGATACCCCCTGGAACAGGTTGTGTTGGAGTTGCCATAACACAACCGATGCCATTTATGTCAAGAATCATTCCAGTTCTGTCACCGACAGCCTGAACTACACCTGGCCCACAGCGGCTATCTCCGACACAGGGATACCCATCAGCACGGTTGAGTGCCGAACCTGCCATTACCCACATCACCAGTTGCAAACGCGGGTTATTGGTGATTGGAATATCGCTACGTTTAATAGTGCAAGTTCGTTGTATTCCGGCACCGTGTCCGCCATCGATACCACCACCGTAACCGTCACCGGTGCCGGCTGGACGGATGATCGGTGGGCCGGTTATGTGGTGGTGCCCAATACCAGCAATGCCGCCCTCTCTCCCAATGGCCAATACTTTTCCTATAATTATAAAATTATCAGTAACACCACCGATACCCTCACCGTGGCCGGCCCCATTGATTCTGGCCTGACGGCTGGCAGCACCATGGCCATTTACTATGGCAAATTGATTCGGGCGCAGATCGTCACCCCCAACAGCGGCACCAAGGCGGTGAAGTTTTATGACAAGAGCGGCGCAAATTCCTTTGCCGATGGCGATGGCACCCGCGACGGCGTTTGCGAGGTTTGTCATACCCAAACCAATCATTTTCGTAACGATGGCTCAGCGTCTGAGCAACTGCATGAAAATTTGTTTGGCAAGCAGGAAACCAACTGCATGGATTGCCATAAACATACCAAGGGTTTTGGTCATGGTGGCGGTAGGAAGTGTGTTGATTGCCATGGTCATGATGCCGGTACGGCTTATGATTGGGATATGACCACCCCCTACGCGCCGTTGCAGGACGTGGATTATGACCTGGCCACCAGCATCGGCGCCGGTACCTCCCACAGTCATTCCACTCACACCGAAACGGACAGTGATGATGCCAAGGGACCGGCTCTTTACTGTGATGGCTGTCATGATATCACCAAGATGCCGTCCTTCAACTCGGGAACGGACATCGATTTAGACGGTCGCATCAGTCTTGCCGAGACAGATGTCTGCGATACCTGCCACAGTAAGAACGGCCCCTATAACGGCGTTGATGACCCGACGATTGGGGCCAAGGCTAACTGGGCCGGTGGTATCTATGAAGACGATGGCGTTACCTTGCAGTCTGGCAAGGAGAAATGGTGCGTCACCTGTCATGGCGAAAACCCCTCAATAATTGAAGGCATCAGCGCCCCCAACGTGTTGGGTGACGAGAACGGGGCCTATACCTATGGAACCGGCTGGGGATTCTACAAGACCGGTCACGGGTTGGACAAGGGCGAAGACTATCCGGCCAGCGGCGGATTGACCCCAGGTGCCGGCAAGGGGTGTGTTGATTGCCATGACGTCTTGCAGGGCCATATCGATGGCCAGGCGCGTTCATATGATTGTACCGATGATGATCCTGATAACGATGATTTGCTGGCTGATGACGACTGCAACTCGGACGAGTACCGCCAGGGTTATCGCCTGCAACTGGTGGACGACCAGGATCCCATGACAATGCCCCTTTATTCAGTTGTTTCGCTTAGTCAAGAAAATTATCGGCTCTGTTTTTCCAGTACCGGTTGCCATTTGCCGGAGAAATACTTGTTGCCTGAAACCACATACGGGTCAAACTTTCGGGATGATTTGGGTTGGGTGCCGGGAACGGACCACCCCTTCAATGCCCACAAGTATCATCTTTCCATGGCTTTCAGGTTCAGGTCCGACTGGCGTGCGACAACTCGTGCGACCAGCATCACCTGTACCGCCTGCCATAACGTTCATGGATCAAATCAGCTGGCCATGATCAGGGACGGCAAGCTGGTCAATCGGGAGCCGGGGATGGAGATTCTCTATACCGATACGGAAGAGTTATATCCCGATGCTGCCCTCGGTCCTATCGCGGCTAACGCCGAGGTCTATCCCAATCAACCTGTTACCTTGGCAGACAGCACGGGCACCTTCTGGGATTCTGATACTTCCGATAACTTCTGTGCGGACTGCCACGGAAATCCCAATGGTGGGGGCTATATTTATCCCCGGTCCTCTAATCCCTTGCCCCAGGAGCCGCCAACCCTGTCGTGGACCGGTGAGTCCGGTTATGAGGCGACCGGCGTCAACCCCGAAAGTGGTCCATCTGGGGTTTATTTCGCATTTCGGGTGAAATATACCGACGCCAATTTTGACCTCCCCACCGTGATCCAGGTATGGGTGGATTTGGATGACAGCGGCAGCTATGAAGACAACGAAAAGTACGATCTGGTGGAGGCTGTTACCAGTGACCGCAACTGTTCCGACGGGAAATTGTATAACCAGACCATGGCGATCAATTTTGCCGGGGACGGAACGCTCTCGTACCGTTTCTATGCCGAGGACCGGAATGCTGTGGCTACCGGCGATGCGGTTATCGGTAGTACCATTGAGTTGGTCTCAAGTGTGCCGGTGTTGTCCTGGAGCAGTGAACCAGGGTACGCCGCCGATGGGGTCACCCCTGACAGTGGCGGTTCGGGATCCTCTTTCGTTTTCCGGATTGATTACAGTGATGCCGACAACACATCCCCGACCAACATTCAGGTTTGGGTGGATGTGGATGACAGCGGCAGTTATGGGGCTGGTGAAAAGTATGAGATGACCGAGGTCGACGCGGGTGATACTACCTATACGGACGGCAAATTATATTCCAAGGCGCTCTCCCTCTCGTCGGCTGGGGACGGTTCTCTCAGCTACCGTTTTTACGCGGTAAACGGCGCGGGTGACGCCACAGGTACGCCCACCGTCGATCATTCAGTAAACGTCACCAGCAGCAACACCGCACCGACCTTGGCCTGGACCGGTGCCGTCAATTATGTCGCTGACGGTGTGGATCCCGATGCCGGCGTGACCAACACCGATTTTACCTTTCAAGTGCAATATAGCGATGCCGACAACAATCCGCCGAGTTTTATGCAGGTGTGGGTGGATATGAATGACGACGATGATTACGACGACGTCGGTGAAAAGATCGATCTGACCGCCGTTGATGCCTCGGATACTGATTATTCAAACGGCAAAATTTACGAAGCTACGACCAGTCTCGCCGCAGTGGGCGACAGTTATATGAACTATCGGTTCTCCGCCTCTGACGGCACAGTGGAGGCCACCGGCACTCCGGCTCAGGATAGCATCGTCACCCTGCTTGTGAATGCCCGCAGGGTGTCATGTGGTGGAACCGGAGACTATGACTACACGTCACTCCAGGCTGCGATCGACGATGCCGACAATGGTGATACGATCCTCTTGGCAAGCGGAACCTGTACGGAAAATATTACCATTGACAACAAAGATGTAACCATTATGTCCTCTGCCGGTTCTGGTTCCACCTTTATTAATGGCAATGCTGCCGGCAGGACGTTTACCATTACCAATGGCTCTGACATTGTCCTGAACGGGGTGACCGTCCAGAACGGCTATATCTCGTCTGGGTACGGAGGCGGTATTTACATCAGTGATTCTTCGCCCACCATTGTCAACTCCCTCGTGACAGGGAACCATTCACAGTATGCCGGAGCTATCTATGTCACGGGCGCCTCGTCCACCGTGACCATCACCGACACAACAGTCAGCAGCAACACCAGTAGCCTTCATGGCCCTGGTATCTATCTGCTCAATGGCGGTTCGGCGGTTATTTCCGGCTCCACCATCAGTAATAACAGCACCCCCATTGGCAGCGGCGGCGGAATCTGTATGGGGGCCAGTATCGATGCGTCGTTATCCATCTCCGATTCTACCATCAGCGGTAATTCCGTTTCATCTTTAGGCGGTGGGATCTCCATTGGCGCCTCTGGCGGCACGGTGAGTTTGAATATCGACGGTAGTACGATCAGCGGTAACAGTAGCCAGCAAGGTGGCGGCATCTATATCACCGACACTGGGGCCACCTTCACCGGCACCATCTCCGATAGTACGTTCAGCAGCAACAGTTCAACCCTTAACGGTGGGGCTATGACTTTGCTTGCTTTGGACTCGATGACCATCACCGGTTCCACCTTTAGTGATAACACCAGCGTCTCTGGCGGTGGCATCCATGTTGGCAATGGAGCCGGCAATATCTTCACCATTTCTGATTCTACCATCCGTGATAATAACTCTACTGGTTCCGGCTATGGCGGCGGTCTGAGGCTCGGCGGCGGCACTGCGACCATTGAGAGATGTTTCTTTATTGGCAACAGTTCCCGGCAGGGAGGCGGGCTCTATATTGCCGGCAACACAACTGCATCTATCATTAGCTGTGCGGTGGCTGGTAACAGTGCCTACTCGTTTGACGGAGGCGGATTTTTTCTCAGCGGGCAGGATGCGGTTCTCGTTGCCGATATCGTTAACTGCACCATCAGCGGCAACGATGCCGCCACCTCTGGTGGTGGTGTGAGTGTCGCTTATGACGCCACCGCCACGGTGACGGTGACCAACTCCATCATCTATGACAACGGCGGCAGCAACCAGATAAATGGTGCCGTTACGGTGAGTTATTCCGATATTGGTGAGGACGGCTACAGCGGTAACAACAATATCAATGTTGACCCCTTGTTTGTTGATCCTCGTTCCTATTCGTTAGTACCGACCTCTGAGGGCGATTACCACCTGCAAGCTAGTTCGCAGGCATTGAATAGCGGCACTTCCGTAGGCGCTCCAGATTCGGATATCGATAACGACATCCGTCCCAATGGCACTGGTTACGACATGGGCGCTGATGAGATCAAATTTGTCTTTAATAATAGCCCGGGCCTCGAATGGACTGGTGAAACAGGTTATGGGGCAGACGGTGTTGCTCCTGATCAGGGGGCGAGCGGCGCGGGTTTTGAATTTCATGTCACCTATGTCGATGTCGATAACGATGCGCCTAGCGTTATCCAACTGTGGGTGGATGAAAACGACAACAACATCTATGAGTCAGGTGAGAAGTACGACATGAGCGCGGTGGACGGCGGCGACACCACCTATAGCGACGGCAAGCTCTACACCAAGTCGTTGAACCTCGTCTACGCCGGTGATGATGAGCTCAACTATCGTTTCTATGCCGCTGACAGCTATGATGTCGCCGGCGGCGAACCTGTTACCGACAACTCTGTTTTTATCAACAGTGTTCCGCAACTGGCATGGCTGGGTAGCGGCGATTATGTAGCTGACGGAGCCAATCCGGACAGCGGCTTGGTCGGGAGCGATTTTATCTTCCGGGTGAGCTATACCGATGCCCATAATACGTCGCCGACTTCCATTCAGCTCTGGGTGGACAGGAACGATGATGGTGATTACGTCGACAGTGGTGAAATGCTCACCATGACCCCATTGAGCAGCGCTGATACCGACTATACCGATGGCAGGACTTACACCCGCACCGTTGCTTTCGACAAGGCGGGGGATAATACCCTCAATTACCGGTTCTATGCAGCCAACGGCGCTGTCGCCACCGGCAATCCGACTACTGTTATCAACACCGTCACCCTTGTCAACAACATCCCGACCCTGGATTGGACGGGGTTAAGCAACTATACCGATGACGGAGTTGACCCCGACTATGACCTTGGCGGCAGCACCTATGATTTTCAGGTCAAGTATACCGACGGGGACAATGAACCACCTGCGTCCATTCAGCTCTGGCTGGATAAGAATGACGACGGCGATTATCTTGATGCCGATGAAAAGATCGACATGAGTGCGGTTGATCCGGGGGACACCACCTATTCGGACGGCAAACTGTACAAGGTTGAAATCAACCTTGCCGCTGTGGCTGACGGCTTTTTGAACTACAGTTTTAGGGCTGGAGATGGCACGGATACGGCCACCGGAGCCCCGACCTCTGACCTTACCGTAGGGGTCTTTACCGCCCATCCTGCGCCTGAACTGGACTGGGCTGGCGAGAGCGGCTTTACAGCTGATGGCGTCGATCCCGATTCCGGCCCTGGTGGTGGGCTTTACACCTTCCAGGTGAAGTACACCCAGTTGCTCAACAGTGCCCCCACGGTCATACAGGTCTGGGTGGATAAGGATGACGACGGCGACTATCTTGATGCTGGAGAAAAGATCGATTTGATTGAAGTGGATGGTGACGATACCACCTATAACGATGGCAAACTCTACACTGCCGCCACCATTGTTCCTTATGTGGCCGACGGGAGTGTTTCCTATCTCTTCTATGCCCATGACGGTACCGATGCGGCCACCGGCGGTGCCATCGTCGAGCAAACCCTGACAGTGGTAGACGCCATTGAGGTACCGGTGGAGGTAGCCACCATTCAGGCCGCTATCAATGCTGCTGTTGATGGCCAGATTATCTTGGTTGCCAGCGGCACTTACAGCGAAAACATCATCTTCCCTACGGACAAAAGCGTCACCGTCCAGTCTGTCTACGGTGACTTAGATACAACGATTCAGGGCAGCGGTGCCAATGCACCCGTGGTTGATATCAGCGCGCCTGAAGCCTTCAGTCCGGTGCTGGATGGATTCACCATTGATAACCAGGCGGAGAACACCCTCACCCGTGGTATCTATGTCGACAACCTCTCCGCGCCGACCATCAAGAACTGTATCATCCAAGGCAATGTGAGTACTAATAATTCCGGCGGTGGCCTTTACCTGCAAGGAGCATCGTCCACAACCGCCACCACCCTGCTCAATACCACTATCTCCGGCAATACGGCGAACTACGGTGGCTGTCTTCGTTGCACCAACTCGAAGCTGGTCATTTCCGGCTGCACCATCAGCAGCAATACCGCGACTCAGAACGGTGGTGGCCTCTATTTGGACGGTGCCTCGACCACCGTTACCATAGGTAACAGTACCCTGACCGGCAGCTCTGGCAGAAGCGGCGGCGCTCTGTATGCCACCGGCATTGGGGCGTTGACTATCAGTGGCAGTACCTTCGATGCCAATACCGCCACGACTGGTACTGGCGGCGGTCTCTATGTGATTAACATGACCGACGTGACAACGCTTACGAACACCATGGTCATCAATAATGCCAGCAACTCCAGCGCTGGTGGAATCTATTTCAGCTCCCCGGGCACGTCCTTAACCATTACCGATAGTACCTTCGAGAATAATACCGTAACATTATACGATGGCGGCGGTATACTTCTTAGCGGTGATGCCACGACCAATGTCACCCTCTCCGGCGGCAGCCTCAGCGGCAATGTAGCCCGAGGTGGCGGCGGCATATATCTCGTCAACGGGCCGAGTTTGGTCGTCACCGACGTTGATATCTACGGTAACCAGAGTAGGTCCAGCGGCGGCGGCATCAGCGTCGGGGCCGGTTGCTCGCTTGATATAAGCGGGAGCTATCTTCGTGGCAACCAGTCCGGTTCCGGCGGTGGCGGTATCTCTGCTGGCGGTACCGTCACCCTGACCAACTGTATTGTCAGCGGTAACAGTGCCGATGGGCAAACTTACAGTGACGGCGGTGGTATCACCAGCAGCGGGATTCTGAACGCCTACAACAGCAGCATCAGCGGCAACTATGCCAGGCGACTTGGCGGTGGTCTGAGGAGTACCGGTACCAGTACTGTTATCAACAGTATCATCTGGGGGAATACCGCCGGTAGCAGCGGCGCGAATATCAGCGGTACGCCCACCGTTACTTATTCTGATGTGGAAGGTGGCTATGCGGGCACCGGCAATATCGACGGCAATCCCCGCTTTGTTGATTTTCAGCAGGCCGGGCTTGGTGGCCCCACCAGTGGTGGCGTTTTTCTGCTCTGTAACGGTGTCGACGATCCGGCTGGTTGCACCAGCGCTTCTGCCTGTATTGATTTTTCCTCCGCCACCTCCGCTCCAGGTGACGATATCAAAGGGGATTCCCGTCCTTACGATGTGGAGGGGATAGGCGACGGCGTTGATGATTACGACATGGGTGCCGATGAATACATTCCTTCGGTAAATAACTTGCCTGTCCTGGCTTGGACCGGCGAGGCAAACTATACCGCTGACGGCATTGATCCCGACAGCGGGATGGGCACCGATGAGTTTGTTTTCCGTATCTCTTACGCCGATTCCGATAACGATCCGGCCAGTTCCGTGCAGGTATGGCTGGATGTAGACGATAGCGGCACCTACGAGGCCAGTGAAAAGTTTGCCATGAGTGCAGCAGATACTGGCGATCTCACCTATAGCGACGGTAAGCTCTACACCCGAACCCTGGCCATCGACTATGCCGGTGACGGGACACTTGACTATCGTTTTTATGCCGCCGATGGTGCTGCCGTATCCATCAGCGCACCGACTTCCACCAGCACGGTGACGGTTACTGATCCGCATTACTACACCACCGTCGGCACAGCCACGGCAGTGGTGAGCAGCGGGACGAGTATCGCGGTCAGCATGCCGTATACAGATGATCTCAACGGTGACAATACCTATACCGTTGAATACAAGCTTGACGCCGCCGTAGATTGGATTGTTTGGGGAACTAACCCCGAGGCGCATGTCGTCAGCCCGTATACCGACACCATTACCGGCCTCACTTTGGGTGAAACATATGATGTGCGGCTTACCTATAATGATGCTGATGAGGTCATCGGCATCAATCCGCAAGAAATAAACGGTATTCTTATGGTTGATTGACACGATCACCGTCCACCAATAGTTCATCGGCAGCTGCGGTACCTACCAGGCCCAGTGGCAGATAGGGCATTGAAAAGGGGACAGCAATCTGTGCTCATGGTGATGATATAAAAGATAATTCGTGACCGTTGGGCAGTGGTTTCGACATGGGTGCTTGCGAATACGTACTATAAACAGACAAGTTTTTTGGGAAAGTTGTTGGCAGGTTGCTGGTGGTTATGGACAGGGAATTAAAAAGAGTGGTTCGCGCCGGTTAACGGGATGACGGGCACAACTGTAGTGTCGGCGGTAAATGTCTTGGAGAACGGTATGAACAGAAAGTTATCTTTGGTCTCTGGATGTTTGGGCGTACTGTGTTGTTTTTTTGCTCTCTTGCTTGTTTCGGTACCGGTGGTGTATGCAAACTTGCTGGTCGCTGATTTTATAGAAGATGCCACCATTGGCTCCGCCCCTTTTGATGTCTATTTTGTCGACCATTCTCAGGGGACTCCTGCCTCTTGGGACTGGGACTTCGGCGACGGCACCACTGGTACCGGGGAGTTTCTTTATCATACCTTTACCTCGCCCGGCATCTATTCGGTTTCTCTGGTTGTTGCCGATGGCGTTACCAGTTCCGAGAAAATAAAAACGGGCCTGATTACCGTCACCTATCCCACCATCACCGCTTTGCTTGCCGATCTGGCTGCTAACTCGTTCGGTGCCGACCAGGTCACTGGCTCCGCGCCTCTTGCTGTACATTTCAATGACTTATCGCTCCCCGACTCTTGGATCTGGAGTTGGGATTTCGGTGATGGCAGCAGCAGCAATGAGCCAGATCCTATTCATTCCTATTTTGCTGCCGGAACCTATACCGTCAGCCTGACCATCTCAGATTCTGGTGGTACGGAAACGCAAACCATCTCCAACTTGATCAATGTCAGTGAACCTGCGGAAACTATTATTACTTTTCGGGAAGGTTTTGAGAATGTCGCGGTGGGGAGGGGCAGCATTGATGCTTTGGGGTGGACCGTAGTCAATAATGATGGTGACCTCTATCATGACGAACCTTTATCCTGGGCAGTGGGGTATGACGATACGGCGACTTATGCCCACAGTGGTGTCAAGTCGCTGGTGGCTTTTTGGTATCACCGTGCTGACCTTGCTGACCCTGTTTTGCAGAATGATGATTGGTTGCTTTTGCCTCCGATCTCTATTCCCGATGGTTACAAGGCTATTTATTCATTTTGGGCGAAAGCTTTTTCGAGTAAAAATGTCGAGGATTTTAATGTCAAACTTGCCACTGCCGGGCGTCAGGTCAGTGATTTTACCGAGACTCTGGCTGAGGTCCGTTCGCAAAATGAGGTTTGGCGACAGTTTTCTTATGATCTTAGCGCTTACGCCGGGCAGACAGTCAATCTCGCTGTTCAGTATATTTCCTTAAATCAGTTTGGTCTGGTGGTGGACGATGTGAGCGTCGTGGTGGTTCCGCCTGGAGAAGGGGACTCCGCACTGGTCGATGCTGATGGTGACGGGGTTGCCGATATTGTGGATTCTTTCCCCAACGACGGTTCCGAATGGCTTGACACTGATATGGACGGGATTGGCAATAACATCGATCCTGATGATGATGGCGATGGTATGCCTGATAGCTGGGAGATCGCCTATGGTCTTGGGCCGTTGTTGGCTGCTGATGCTGCCACCGATATTGACGGTGATGGCGAGTCGAACCTTGCTGAATATCTCGGTGGTCAAGACCCCTTGGCCAATGGGGTAACCATTTCCGGTCGCCTGGTCGGCGAGGATGGAGCGCCGTTGTCCGGGATATGGGTAGAAGCGTCATCTTCTTTGCGTGCGTTGCAGTTGGGCGGGGTAACTGATGGCGACGGTTTCTACGCACTTAGGGTGCCGTCTGCATCTGATTACATCGTTTCGGTGCCTGGCGACGGGGTGTATCCATCCGCTGTCTATGACGGGGAGAAGTTGTGGAAAAAGGCGACCCCGGTGGATGTAAGTGGTGGCCCGGTTTCTGGAATCAATTTTGAATTGTCAGCGGGATTGACTATTGCTGGGACAGTGAGTGGCCTGAGCAGTGGTCAGGCTGTGAGCGTTGAGGCTTGGAGCGATAGCACCAATGGTTGGGGTTTTACAACGATTACCGGCGCGGGGGGCGGTTCGGATAGTTTTACTATCGGCGGCTTGGCTGCTGCGGGCGATTATCGTCTGGTTATGCGGAGTGACAACTACCAGAGTGGTTATGTGAAGAGTGACGGGTCTGTTGGTGGTTGGGCGGCGGCGACTATTTTGAGTAGTGGGGCCACGGGGGTCTCGATTGTGGTTGCCGATGGATTTTATATCTCGGGGACGATTTCTGGACTTTCAGCCGGGGATGTCATTTGGGTGAATGCTTGGAGCGAATCCACCGGCCTCTGGGGCAGTGTTGAGGTGAGGGCCGTTGGTGGGGAGGAGCAATTTATGCTCACCGGGCTTGGTCTTGCTGTGGACTACCGGCTTTCTTTTTCCTCGGACGACTACGGCAGTGGTTTCTTTGTCGGTTCACCCGGTGGTGTTGCCTCCGCCCTAGGTTCGTGGTCGGCGGCGACGCTGATTGACCTTACGCAAGGCAATATCGGCGGGATTGATGTTGCTGCGGGCCCGGCGGTTATTATTTCCGGTACGGTGAGCGGTCTCCAGGATGGAGATACCGCTTTACTGACTGCCTGGAGCGCTGCCGAAGGTTTTACCCGTTCGGTGAAAGTTACTGGTACTGGTGCTGATTTTGACTATGCAATTACCGGTTTGTCGGCGGCGGCCGATTATCAGGTGATGGTGAGTGCTGAAGGGTATGTGGCGGGGTATTACAGTCTTGGCGGGTTGACCGGGAAGAGTGGCGCGGATTTAATCGATGCCTCGGCAACGGTAACGGGAATTAATTTACCTCTTGCCCTTGGGAACATGGTCACTGGTACGATTTTCGGCCTTGGAGTGGGAGAAGAGGTATGGGTAGAGGCGTGGAGCGAAACGGCTGAGTGTTGGGCTGCTACTTGTCTGGTGGGGGAAGGTTCGTCAGTAATTTACACCCTCGGTGGTTTGTCTACCGTTACTGATCTTGTGGTATCTTTCCGGGCGGCCAAGCATCCCGTTCAGGTTCTATCTGGTATTGATACGAGCGCCAATCCCCAGGGCGTTAGCTGCGTTTTGGCGGCTGGCTATTCCGTTTCCGGCACCATTAGCGGCGCTACCGCCCATGAGAGAATCACCGTTACTGTTGACAGTCTTGCCAGGGGCTCTCATCAGGCGGTGACCGTTTTTGCCGATGCGGCGGGCAGTGCCGCATATACCATTAATGGGCTGGGCGTAGCGGCGGATTATATATTGCTGGCCGAAACGGCCACCAGGAAGGTTTTTTACGGAGATGTCTCAACGCGGACAGGCGCATCTGTGGTTGAGGTTAGTAATGTTGATTTGACAGGAGTAGATATATCTTTGGCGGCGGTTACCGTTTACACCTTATCTGGGGCGGTTAACGGGGTTGATTTGGGTAGTTTGGTATGGATTGATGTATGGGATGAAGCATGCGGAATGTGGAGTGGCACCAGTCGACGAGGGCCGGGGTTGTTTAGTCTTACCCTGCCCGCTGGAAGTAATTACAAGCTTGGCTTGTATGCCGAAGGTTATGTTGATGCATACTATGGAGGGCTGGACCCATCTTTGCTGCCCATCGCCGTTAATGATATTTCGCAAGCGGTAAGTATAGATTTGGGCGGGGCCGACAATTCCATTGGTGGGTTGTTAATGACCGCCGGATCTAGCTATAGTGGCCGGATTTATTTTGATGCGGATGGGGATACCTTAGCGGATCTTGGTGAAGAGTTGGCAGATGCCACCATTGAGGTGTCTGGCGGCTCCATTGTCCGTAGTTGCAATACTGATAAACGGGGCGAATTTTTTATTAACGGTTTGTTTCCCGGCGGTACGGTTATCGGCGGAGAAACTTTTGATGGTGTATACGAGGTTGCGGTGGCGAGTCGTTATGGTTCTTACCATGGCTCAATAACTATTGCGGCCGTGGGGGTGACCACAGCCTCAATTGTTATTGAGGCTACTACGGGTGAGATTCACGGAACGGTGACCGAGAGTACTGGTGAGCCTGTAGCCAACGCCACCGTGCTTATTTTTGACGGTTCAGGTTTATTTGTCAATGCGATACTGACTGACGTGAACGGTCAATATCGTTATAGTGGTTTGGGTGGAACATATAAGGTGAAAATTGATCGTGAAGGTGATCAGGTGGTGGATTATACCTCAGGCTCTCTTTCGGTTACGACCTCTTCCTCGCTATTGTATGATGTGATCTTGTGAAAAACTCCACTCTGGAAGGGGTTGTTTCTGTAAGTGTTTTGGCCCGGCAGCCCACGGTGTTGCCGGGCCGTTTTGCTTTTGTGGATTTCGTTATGGGGTGTGAGGTGATGGTCCATACGTCAATCGAACTGGTAGGGAGTGGAGAAGTTGAGAATGAAGCTGAAAACCTTTTACCACTAACCGCATTGTGCAGCCATTGCAGTCTTTGTGGTCAGGGTAGTCTGTGGTGGTCAGTTGTCGCCGGGGTGGTGGCTCACTCCTCAAGTTAAATGCCTGAGCTTTTTGGTAGGATAATCCTTACTGGCTTATTTGGTTTAAAATAGTTATAATAAGCTTGCTACTTATGCGCTTTTTGCGCCCCGGGGAGTTAACAAGGCACCATGTTATGTTGTTAATAAAACACATATATGAAGAAGGAATGGGTGATTCTTTTCTTTTATGTTTTGTCCTTGGCCCTGTTGTTTTGTTTTTCTCAATTCTGTTCTCGCCCTGCGTTGTTTTTGCGAGCGTTACGGGTATCTGTAGTAACTGCCATACCATGCACAACAGTCAAGGCGGCCAACCCGTTTATACCGGCGGGCCAGCTCCAACCCTTCTGGTTAATTCCTGTGTGGGTTGTCATTCCAGTGATACCACCGAGACTAAGATCGATATTGGTGGTGGGACGATAGTGCCCATTGTTTACAACAGCCTTGAGCCAGCCAAGCCTTTGGCCGGGGGGAATTTCTATTGGGTTGAGGATGCGGGGCATGGTGATCGTTACGGTCATAATGTTTATGGGATCTCGGAACCGGATGTAACCTTAACCACTGCGCCCGGCTCAATCTATTGTGCCAACAGTTGTCATACCTCCTTGGCTTTGGCTGCGCCGGGTAATGGTTGCCAGGGCTGCCATAACTACCTTAAGCATCATGGTACCGACCCGGCCAGTGGCGATCCGGAAAATAATGAAAGTGGTTGGTACAGATTTCTGAGTGCGCCCCTGGATAGTGAGCATCTGGGCAATGGTGGTGGCCCGGTTAATGGTATTGAGTCTTCCGATTGGGAGTATGAGCCGTCGGCGACCAATCACAATGTTTATTATAAGGGGACAGGGTCTGATTTGGGGGATATACCTGAATCCATGGGTAAATTTTGTGGCGGTTGTCATGCCAAGTTTCATTCCCCTGGATTTGAGACCATTTATACCGATAATGGCTCTGGCGCCAGCGAGAGTCCGTGGCTTAGGCATCCTGCCGACTATGCAATGCCTGATGCCGGAGAATTTGCCAATGCGGCCGGCGGGATTATCGGTATGGCTTATGATCCGTTGGTGCCGGTGGGGAAGCCTGTGCCGCTGGGTGCCCCTGCTGATGCTGAGGTGGTTAAGGAGTTTGATACGGTCATGTGCCTTTCATGTCATCGAGCGCACGGTAGTCCCTACGAGCATATGCTCAGGTGGGAAGGTAATAATATGAGAACCGGGGCTACTGGCGGCACTGATGCGCATGAAGACGTGATTGGTACCGGTTGTTTTAAATGTCATTCGGCCAAGGATTGAGGCTGAGCTTTGCGGGTGTTTTTGGGTTTGGATAAAAAAGAGGCGAAGGGCATGAAGAATAAAGCAGGATTGTTCCTGATGTTTGCTGTCGTGTTTTTTTGCTCGTTGTGGGTGGGGAGTGGGGTTTCTCGTGCGGCGACCATGCCGTCTTTGGCGTGGTTACGTGCCATTGCGGCTGGATCGCCGGTGGCTGTAGCTCTCGACCGGGTTGATAATGTCTATGTGGCGGATTCCGTGCATGACACGGTTACCGTTTATCGCAGCACCGGCAGTGTTTTGGGGCAAATAACCGATTTGGCCAAGCCGATCAGTGTGGCGGTGGATGGCAACGGTAGGGTTTATGTTGGTAATGATGACGCCGATAATGTGCTGGTCTTCGGGCCTGATTTGAGTTTTTTGTTTGCCCTCGGTAGTGGCGATGGCGAAATAGGCAAGCCGACAAGCATCGCGGTTGATGATTTTGGCTCTGTCTATGTGGTGGATAGTAATGCCGACTTAGTCGCCGTATATAGTTCTGGTGGCACCTTGCAGTTTACCTTTGGTGGTTCCGGGAGCACTGATGGCCTGTTCCATTCTCCCTTGGGGGTTGCCGTCAATGAGCTAACCCGGCAAGTAGTAGTGGTTGACCGTCCGTTGGTGGAGGTATCCGAGGCCGGGCGGGTACAGGTTTTTGATCTGAGCGGCAGCTTCACAGCAAGTTTTGGCTTACCTTTGCTTGACAGTACTCTTGATGAGCGCAAGGCCCAAGGTCTGTTGAAGAGACCCACCCAGGTTGCCGTTGATAGTCTTGGCCGGATTTATGTCACTGAGACCCTGAGTAATCTCGTCCAGGTCTACGATGGCAGTGGTAGTCACCTCGGTTATCTCCAAGATGTTGCCAATCCTCTCCGCACCCCGGTGGGGCTGACGGTAAGTCGGAATACCGGGCGTCTTTACGTGGCCTCTTTGTCGGGTGGGGTGGTTGATGTTTTTGGTACCGGGGCAAGCCATATCGTCACGGCTGTTGCCGGAGCGGGTGGCGTTATCACTCCGTCTGGCAGCATCAACGCCGAGCAGGGTGAAAAAATCTCCTTTTCCCTGGTTCCAGACGATGGCTACCATCTTGCCCAGGCCACGGTGGATGGTGTGGTTGAAGCGGTTATCTCGCAGACCCTGGATCTGATTGTGGTTGCTGATCATGCGGTGGCTGCGGATTTTGTTCCTCCAGACTCTTTCTTTTTTGCTGCCTCGGAAGATGATAACGGCGATGTTGTTTTTTCCGGGGGAGCCCAGGTGGCCTCTGGCTCCGAGCAGATTGTCACGGCGACTCCCCAGTCGGGTTATAAACTGGTGGATCTGTTGGTCGATGGTGTTTCGGTCTGGGCGCAGGTGGTTGATAACAGTTATTCCTTTGCTTCGGTAAGTTCTGATCATACCGTGCAAGCGGTTTTTGAACTTGACCCTGATGTTGTCGTCAAGATTATCAAAGCAGATAATTATCTTGCCGATGATGCCTCTACTTATCCTATTCTTGCTGATGCCGGAGAAGAAGTTTTTCAAGCCACCGGAGGCTCCTCCGGGGTGTTTAATTGGTTTGTATTCGATGCTGAGGGGAATATGATCTGGTGGTATTACGCCACTGGCAATACCTTTTCGGTGCCTGTGGATCCGTTGTTTGCCAACGGCGCTGGGGTGTATACAGTAAAGGTTCAGGATCGTTATGATGCGGGATTGGCCCCGGACACCTTCAACGTCCGGGTGCCCATGCGCATTGCGCCGATGTTTGCGAATATCGAGGATACCAGCGGCAGTGTTGCCTATGCCGTAACCGGCGCCAGTGGTGATTTCAGTTGGACATTGCTCGCTGAGGATGGTCAGGTTCTTGACGCCCCGGCTTTTGGCTCCTTGGGTAGTTCTACTGCAGCCACCAACAGTCTCACTCTGACTCCCGGAATTGCCGCCGTCACCGCTTTTCAGGTGCAGGCGCAGATAGACGACTTGGTGCTGGCCGCAGCTGGCTTGGATACGGTTATTGCCGGTCCGCAGGTGATCATGCCCATGCGGCAACTGGTTGTCTCGGTGGATGATGGCGCTTCTTCCTTGCCGGACGCAGTGGTCACCGCTGTCCATGATCAGGGTTGCGAAGCGGTTGCCGGTGCGGATGGCACTGCTCTCCTGCCGACACTGGCGGATACTGGCGCGACTTATGCCTTTGCGGTGCAAAAGGATGGTTATGTTCCGGTTATCGTCAGTACCAATGATTTAAGTGCGCCTCTCAATGTATCTTTGGATGTCATCGGCAGTTCGGCAGTTATTTCTGGATCGGTGCTTCCGGCCGGGGCCGGAACTAAGGTGGTGCTGCTCCGGGCGGACAATGCGGTTGTTAACGATAGTCATGGTAATCCGGTGCAGGTTCTAGCCGATGCGGTAAGCGGCGCCTATTCTCTTGCCTTTGATGATTTTGCTGCCGGTGGCGGGCCATACCGCCTTGCGGCCATGCGGGCTGACTCTATCTATAACTTGGCTGAGAATGAGGGCGTGGTTGATGGGGTGGCCGGAGATACTGGCAAGGATATTTCTCTACATGTGGTGACCAGACTTGCCGTCATCGACGATGGCGCCTCTCCCGAGGTCACGTTCTCCATTACCGCTTCTCCGGCCTTTAACGGTTCGGCCGGAGAAGTGCAGGCCTTTTCCGGCACCTCAGACTCTGCTGCTGAGGTTACCGGTTCTCTGCTTTCGTCCGGCGGAGGTTCTGTTTATTCCTACACGGTTCCTGCTCCTGAGGTTGGCGAAGCGGCGAATATCTTTGTGCGTGGCGATACCGGCGCGGCAAGATCTGCAAACAGCGGTTATTTTGCCACCTTCGGGTATGAGTATCTGCTGGGCTTGAATACCCCGGAAGAAACCAGCATTGCTTCTCCCCATCGTGGCAGCGTGGCCATGGTCACCTCTGCTTCGGGGAATTCGGCGGTTGCCCTGCCTGCTGGCGGGGTGGGTGGCGATATTTTGGCCAATGCCACCCTGGTGATGAAGGAGGTTGATCCGCAAGCGGCTGGGCTGGGCCTTATAACCTGTTCGGAGATTGTGGACTTGGCCTTAACCAATACCGCCAGCGGCGAAGCCATTATTAATGCTGATATTCATAAGGCATACGTCACCGTCAAGTTCGATCCTGGCAAAGTTGCGGTGGGTGATTTTGAGTCCGGGCTAGTGGTGATCTGTTATGCGGCTGATATTGCCGGTTTGCAGCCTGGCGTTGCCACCGTGGTGCCGGTGAACCAAATTGTCAAACCCATCAACTATGGCGCTGGTAAGGTTACCTTCTTAGTTGACCAGTTGGGCGCCTTTGGCGTAGGTGGTGCTCGGGGCGGCACTGGTCCTCTGGTGGGGGTTGATCCTGTCATTCGTTTTATCGGCACTGCTCGCGGTTGGACGGACAGCGGCCCGGATGATTTCTGGGCCGGGAAATGAGTTTTGAGGCGGGTGTGATGATGTTCTCTGGTGGTGCGATGGTCAAAAAGGGGTATGTCTTGAAGGCTAATCGTTGCCTGTTTTTGTTGACTTTTATCTTGCTTCTCTTGCCCCTTGTTGCAAGGGCGGGAGACGGTAATAGCGTTTCTCTCAAGGCCACAGCCGCCGAAGGGGTGGTCTTGAGTAAGGCTGCCCAACAGCGTCTGGCCAGCAAGCTCTTCAATGATATTTACAAGATTGGCGGGGGGCGGGGAGCAGCGGAGGCGGCGAAAAAAATCGTCTTGTATCAGCAGATTATTAAGCAATGTCCCGATGTGCCGTTGGCGCAAGAGAGTTATTGGCATTTGTTGGAAACCATGATGCTGGATGTGCAGCCGCCACAAAAAGAAGAGGCCTTACGCTTGTATGCGGACTTTAACCGCCGCTACCCGCAATCAAAGATGCGGGTGGTTGTCTCCCATCAGGTGCTGAAGGGGCTTTATCGGCTGGGGCAGTGGGCGGAGCTTGATCGTCTTGCCAGCCAGTATTTAGAGACGGTGGTCAATAAGAAAAACGGCGCGCCTTCGTCGCCGTTGGCTCTGTTTTGGCGGACTGAGGCCAGATATCGGTTGGGTAAGATTGCCGCTGCGAAAGAGGGCTATGACAAAATTTTGCACTATTTCCCCAAAAGTCTGATGGCGAGAGTTGCCAGGGAACGGTTGGCGGCAAACGCTAAGAAAGTAAAAGCGGAAAACTGAGAAGGGATGATCTCCATGAAATCTATACTCCTAAAAGTATTGGTCGCCATCACCGGCCTGCTCTTCTGTGCGGGCATGGTTGGCGCTGACGAGCGCAACCTGGATTATCCCCATAACTCCACCAATAATATCACCTGCTGGAGTTGTCACTACGATGAATCAGTACTCATTGATTGGGAAACTGCCCCGTCGGATATCGATGATACCCCCTGGAACAGGTTGTGTTGGAGTTGCCATAATGATACCGATGCTACTTTTGTCAAGAATCATTCCAGCCTGGCCACAAACAGTCTAAACTACACTTGGCCCACCTTAAACACCGATGACAGGTTTTTACCTGTTATGCCTGCCAGTACGGTGGAGTGCCGAACCTGCCATTTTCCCCATTATAATGAGCAGGCGCGGTATTATAGCCAGGTTACTTGGGGTTGGACATTTAACAATGCTTGTGCTCTTGCTACCGGCACCGTGGCTGCCATCGATACCACCACTGTGACCGTAAGCGGCGCCGGTTGGACCGAAGACCAATGGGTTGGTTATCTGGTGGTTCCCAATACCAGCAGCGCATTTACCTCGTTCGCTGTCAATGGTACATACTTAAGCTTTAATTATAAAATTGTTAGCAACACCGCCGATACCCTCACCGTCACCGGTCCCATCAATTCGAACCTCACTGCGGGCAGCACCATGGCTATCTACTATGGCAAGTTGATTCGCGATGAGATCGAGACCCCTAACAGTGGTACCAAAACAGTGAAGTTCTATGATAAGACCGGCGCCAACTCCTTTGCCGATGGCGATGCCACCCGTGATGGGGTTTGTGAGGTTTGTCATACCCAAGTTACCCATTTTCGCAACGATGGCACCGGCAGTCAGCAACTGCATGAAAATCTTGATGGCAAGGCGGGCGTTTATTGTATTCAGTGTCATGATCACAACGCCGGGTTTGGGCATGGCGGCGGTAAGCCGTGTGTGACCTGCCATGGTCATGATACCGGCACTAATTTTGATCCAGATATGACCTCACCCTATGCTGCGGGCGCTACGGCCAGTGAAGGCACCGGTACCAGCCACAGCCATTCCACCCATACCGAAACGGATAGTGATGATGCCAAAGGGCCGGGGATCTATTGCGCAGATTGCCATGATATAACCAAAATTCCCTATTTTAAGTCAGGCGTTGACGGTAACGCTGATGGCAATTTCAACCTTGCCGAGACCGATGTCTGTGATACCTGCCACAGCAAGAACGGCACCTATGACGGGGTTGATGATCCCGTCGTGGGAGCCAAGGCCAACTGGGCGGATGGTATCTACGAGTCTGACGATGTCACCCTGCGGGCCGGTAAAGAAAAATGGTGCGCCACCTGCCACGGCGAAAATCCTTCGGTGATTCAAGCCATTGCTGCCCCCAATGTGATCGGTGATGAAGATGCGGTATCCCCAGCTTACATCTACGATAATAGCGGCGCCACCCCAGGATGGGGTTTTTATAAAACCGGTCATGGCCTGCCGAGCACGGAAGATTATCCGGCCAGCGGTGGCTTGACTGCCGGAGCTGGCAAGGAGTGTATTGATTGTCATGATCCCTCCACCAGCCATATCGATGGCAATGCCAGGTCGTTTGATTGCAGTGACGGTTGTGATTCCGATGAGTATCAGGCAAGTTACCGGCTTAATCTGGTTGGTGGTGAGAATCCGATAAACTTACCGCTGAATCAAGCCTCGGTGCCGCCTGTTGAGGAAAATTACCGGCTCTGTTTTTCCAGCAGCGGTTGTCATATGCCGGAAAAATATTTGCTTACCGGTAATGATTACGGAACTAGTTTCCGCGACGATCTTGGTGAATCGCCGGATGCCGGGCGAAGCCTGACAGCGCCGATCAATGCCCATGAATACCACTTGAACGCCACCAGCTTTGGCATTCAGTTTTCAGCCGATTGGCGAGATCCCCCCGATGATTACAAGAACAGTAATATCAGCTGTATCTCCTGTCATAACGTCCATGGTTCTTCGCAGCTGGGCATGATTCGGACCGGCAATTTGATTGATAAGGGTGCCGGTATGGAGATGTGGTATCACAAGGATGGGGTCAGCGATCCTTCCGCCACCACCTTGGCTGATAGTGAGGGGACGTATTGGAACGCCACGTCCAGTGGGAATCTATGTCATGTTTGCCATGGTTCGTATCAGATCTACCACCGGACCCCGCCGGCACCGCAGACCGCACCGGTTTTGGCCTGGACCGGTGAAGCAAATTATACCGTTGACGGGGTGGATCCGGAAAGCGGTGTTTCCGGCACCAGTTTTTATTTTAGGGTTAATTATACCGATGCTAACTATGACCTGCCGGCGACAATCCAGCTCTGGATGGATGAGGATGACAGCGGTACCTATGAAGCCGATGAAAAATACGACATGCTGGAAGTTGATTCCGGCGACAGAAACTGTTCCGACGGCAAGTTGTATAAAAAAATCCAGTCGGTTTTGTATGCCGGTGACGGCGAATTACATTATAAGTTTTATGCCGCCGATAAAAATGCCGATGCCACCGGCGATCCAGTTACCCTAACCACGCAAACCATCACCGTTAGCAAGATTGCCCCAACCCTTGATTGGACCGGCGAGGATGGCTATACCTCCGATGGTGTTAGTCCCAATACTGCGGTTGGCGGCAGTGATTTTACCTTCCGGGTTGAGTACACCGATGCCTCTAATCTGGCCCCTTCTTTAATTCAGGTCTGTGTGGATAAGGATGACAGCGGTACTTGCGGGGATGTGGGTGGAGAAGAGATCTCCCTCACCGAAGCGAATGGAGCCGATGAAGACTACACCGATGGTAAAATCTTTACCACCACCACCGCCCTTGCCTATGCTGGCGATGGCGCCTTGATCTACAACTTTGCGGCCGAGGATTCTGAGAGTACCCCTGCCACCGGTACTCCCACCGCTGATCGAACCCTCACCGTTAATGAATTCAATAGCGCTCCCTTGCTCTCCTGGACCAATGCCGAAAATTATGTCCGGGATGGTGTTGATCCTGATACCGGTATCGATGGCGAAACTTTCACCTTTAAGATCCAATACCTTGACGTAGATAATAATGTTCCGACCTCCATGCAGGTGTGGGTGGATTTGAACGACGACGATGATTATGAGGATGTCGGCGAGAAGATTGACATGGTTGCGGATAACGCTGGTGATACCGATTACTCCGATGGTAAGCTGTACAGCAAGGACGTGGATATCGATGCGGTAGGTGATGGTTTGATTAACTACCGTTTTTATGCTTCGGATGGCACCGTTGATGCTACCGGCACCCCGGCCAATGACAGTATCGTCACCCTTCTGGTGGACGCTGTTACCGTCACCTGCCCCGGAGAAAGTCTGCAAACAGCCATTACTGCCGCCAGTGACGGCGATACCATTTTGGTGGCTGATGGAACCTGTACAGAAAATATTACCATTGATGGCAAGGATCTGACTATCCGCGCCATTAACGGCCCAACCATGGCCATTATCGATGGTAGTGATGGTGGTGGCAATACCCCGGTGTTTAGCTTGATTAATGGTGCGGATACGGTGCTGGATGGTTTGAAGATCCAAAATGGCGCCAGAACCTGGGGGTTTTACGGGGCCGGCATCTATATCAGTGAGTCATCACCGACCATCAATAATTGTGTTATTGACAGCAACAGCACCACTTACGACGCTGCGGGGCTGTATCTGACCACCACCTCCTCCTCTGTTGTAACCATTACTGATTCGACGTTTTCTAATAATAGTGCTGGTCGAAACGGTGGCGCTATCTTCATGGAGCAGGGCGGTACGGTGGTGATGAGTGGTTGCACGGTGGCAGGGAATAGCGCCGCAGATGGCGGTGGTTTTTATCTTTATGACGGCACCGGTGGGGCCACCTCTTCGTTTACCATGGTTAATTCAACTTTTGACGGCAATACTGCGACACACGAAGGCGGTGGTATTTATGCCAACGCTGCCGTTGCTACCAGTGATATTCAGCTTTCAATCTCTGCAGGTTCGGAAATAAAGAACAGTACCGCAACGGCGTATGGCGCAGGTCTGTATCTGAAGAATGTCGGGGCTACCTTTGTAGCCTCAATCACCGATAGCACCGTTTCTTATAATATCAACTCTGGGGGAACATCTTACGGTGGTGGTCTGTATGCGGTTGACGTGAATCCGTTGACTGTCTCCGGTTGCACCTTTGACCATAATGAAGGAGCTAGGGGCGGGGGGCTCTTGTTTGACAACGGCACCACCAACAACGTCTTTACTATTTCCGATACCTCAATTTTGTCCAATATCGCTGGTGGTTATGGTGGGGGAATTTATTTGGAAGGTGACGGCGCCTGGACACCCACTCTGGACAGATGTGTGATCGCCGGGAATTCCGTCACGAATTGGGGCGGTGGCGTTTATGCCACCGCGACGGTGCCGGTTACTTTCACAAATTGCCTGGTAACCGGCAATAAAGCTACCGAAATAAACGGGGGCGGATTTTACTTGAATGGTGCCTCCGTCAACGCAACTATTTTTAATAGCACCTTCAGTGGCAATAGCGCGGTGCTCGGCCTTGGTGGAGGTATCTGTGCGGTAGACAGTGCTGTTGCAACCTTAACTAACACCATTATGTGGGGAAATAAGGCCGTCTCCTCCGTCACCGATGAGATCAGCGGTACGGCCGTCACAGCTAGTTATTCCGATATCGGCCAGACCGGCTATGAAGGGAATAATAACCTCAATGTTGACCCGATGTTTGTTTCAGCCACCAGCTATACCCTTGCGCCCATCACTTCCGGGGATTATCACCTGGAGGTTGATTCGCCGGTAGTGGATATGGGCACGGCCACTGGCGCTCCTGATGACGATATAGATGGTGATTTTCGTTATAGCGGCGCTGGTTACGACATGGGGTCCGATGAGGTCATAACAGGTATCAATAGTGCACCGGCGCTTTCCTGGACAGGGGAAACGAATTACAGCAGCGATGGTGTCAATCCCGATATCGGTGCGGATGGGGCAAGTTTTGAATTCCGGATAAATTATGTCGATGCCGATGATAATCCGCCGGTGACTTTACAGGTCTGGGTGGACAAGAATGATGACGGTGATTATCTGGATGCTGGTGAAAAGGTTGCTCTTGTCGAAGTTGATGGTGGTGACACCTCCTATACCGACGGAAAACTCTATAGCACAAGCATGAACCTCAACTATACCGACAATAATGGTCTTTACTATCGCTTCTATGGTGATGACGGTGTTGCTGTGGCAACAGGAACGCCGGTTGCCAATCACACGCTGCTGGTTAACGACGCGCCGACCCTCTCCTGGCTCGCTGATGCAGGCTATGATGGTACCGATGGCGCTAATCCGGATAGTGATCTCAGCGGCAGTAATTTTGTTTTTAAGATCAAGTACACCGACGCTAACAATAATCCACCCAGCTCAATCCAGGTGTGGATTGATAAGAATGATGACGCTGATTTCGCCGATGCCGGTGAAATGATCACCATGGGCGAAGTTGATCCCAATGATACCACCTACACCGACGGTAAGGACTATAGCAAGACTGTGGCCTTGGACAAGGTTGGGGTAGTGGCATCCACTGTTCTGGAATATCGTTTTTATGCCTCCGATGGTGGTGAGGCGGTTGATGGAGCCGCAATCGGTGATCCGACCAGCCCAACTGCTAACACTGTTACAGTGACAAATAATGTGCCGGTGCTGGCCTGGGTTGGTGATAGCGGCGTGTTTGATGCGGATGGCGTTGATCCTGACAGCGCGGAAGCGGGCAGCAGCTATGAGTTCAGGGTCAAATACACCGATGTCGATAATGAAGCGCCCAGTTCTATTCAGGTCTGGGTGGATAAGAACGATGACACCGATTATCTCGATACTGATGAAAAAGTGAATCTGGTTGAGGTTGAGGTTGATACTGACTACACCGATGGCAAGCTGTATCATACCGACCCTGATATCACCTTGAGCACCATTGGTGATATTAATTACACCTTTACTGCCACGGACAGCCTTGATACTGCCACCGGCACCCCCACCGGCGATGCCACTGTGGCGGTCACCATTGCCAATGCTGCGCCAGTGCTGGATTGGACTGGCGAAGCGAATTATACAACCGACGGTGTTGATCCAGACAGTGATTATGGTGGCCTGACCTTTACTTTTAGGGTGAAGTATACGGATGCTGATAATAACCCTCCCGACACAATTGAGGTTTGGGTTGATCAGGATGATCCTGCCGATGGCTATGATGCCGATGAAAAAATAACTATGACGGAAGTGGATGCTGGCGACACCACCTATACTGACGGTAAGCTTTATTCCGCTGATGTGGCTGTCCCCTATGTAGCCGCAGGTACTGTTCCGTACCGGTTTTATGCCAAGGATAGCCTGCTTAAGGAAGCCACTGGCAATAATCCGGTGGTTGGATCCCAGACCGTGACCGTGCTTGACGCCATAACCGTTTGTGCTTCTGGTTGTACTGCTACAACTATCCAGGGTGGTATAACCGCTGCTTCAGATGGAGATACCGTTCTTGTCGCTGAAGGAACCTACAGTGAGAATGTCACTTTTCCAACAGATACCAAGGGGGTTACGGTCAAGGCCATGGGGAGTATGGATGCTACCTTGATTAATGGTACTGCCAGTGATAAGCCGGTGGTTAAGTTCACCAATACAAATCCGGGTATTACAGCAGTTCTGGATGGCTTCACCCTCACCAACCAGTATACAGGGGGCTGGTCTTCCAGAGGCATTGAGATTGGCAGTAGTTCAACGCCGACCATTCAAAATTGCAACATAACAGAAAATTATCCGGCTGCTTTATTGGGTTCCGGTATCTATATCTCAGGTGCCAGCGCCGGCGCAATCGTTAACAATACTAGTATCAGCAATAATACTACTGGCAAGGGTACGGTTTACTGCACCTTGGGAACATTGACGATGACTGACTGCCACATTGATAATAATACTGCGACTCAGGAAAATGCTGGCCTCTATCTGAAAGGTTCTGATACAACATCCGCCACCATTACCGGCGGCTCTATAGACGGCAATGTCGCAACGATTGGGCCCGGAATTTATATCATAGATGGCGCTGACCTTGATTTTACCGGTGGCTCCATAAGTAGGAATAAAGCTACTGCCAGTAATACTAATGGCGGTGGCATATTTGCTAACAGTGCTAGTGGTACCGTTTTGAATCTTTCCAAGATGAAGATTAGTGCGAACTATTCTCAAAAATATGGGGCTGGTTTATACTTGGCTGCCGGGGTGACCACGACCATGACAAATTGTATTGTCTCGGGTAATGCAACTCTCGCTGATAGTTGGCGTTATGGCGGCGGAATATATAACCTTGGAGCTCTGGCTATTGATAGCTGTACTTTCTCCGGTAATTATGGGGGAACTGGGGGTGGTCTGTATTCGACCACTGCCACAACGGTAATCAGCAGTATTTTTTATGGAAATAGTTCGGCAGGTACCGGTGTGGATATTTCCGGAGCATTGATTACCGTTGATTATTCCGATGTGGATGGTGGCTGGGGAGGTACAGGCAGTAACAATATCACTGTTCCGCCTTTGTCATATAGCTATGATCCTGGATTCGTTGATCTCCGTCAGGCCACGGCAGGGGTGCCAACCATCCATGGTGATTTTCACCTGACATCTGGTGTTGACTGTATCAATAGCGCTGCGGATGATGTCGCTTACCCTGGAGCCACAACGGAAGATATTGATGATGATGTCCGTCCAGATAGTACTGACTGGGACATGGGGGCAGATGAGTTCTATGCCGGTGCTGATTTTACGCCGATTTTGACCTGGACGGAAGAAGCAAACTATCTCTCCGATGGTGTTGATCCTGATAGTGGGGCGGCAGGTAGCTTTGTCTTCCGCGTTTGGTATAGCGATACCGACAATAATGCACCGACCACTATCCAGGTGTGGATCGACCGCAATGACGATGGCGATTACCTGGACGCCGATGAAAAGGTAGACATGGTCGCCGATGATGGTGGTGATACCGTCTACTCCGACGGAAAAATCTATACGAAGACGCTAACCTTAAGCTATCTGGGTGACGGTATACTGCATTACAATTTTTATGCCGTTGAGGCCGATGGGACTGCCACTGGGATTGCAACCCGTGATAAGTTGGTGACGGTGACTGCGCCATGATGGTTGTAGAGTTGGTGGTGAATTTATGCCGTCTTGCTCACCCGCTTTTGGCAACAGAGCAAGTTATGGATTCGTAATGGATAAAAACATGCATATTCATATTGCAAGGACGAACGTGCTCAACCGGAAATTGACTTATGCTTCTGTTTGCCTGGGTTTCTTGCTGTGCTTTTTCTCCTTGGCGAGTTTTCCGGCCCCGGCTGGGGCAGAAAACGTGCTGAGCGCCAACTTCAGTGAAGACGTTACCATCGGCGTTGCCCCTTTGGGGGTGCATTTCTATGACACCTCATTAGGCGTCGCTACCTCTTGGCTTTGGGATTTCGGCGATGGCACCACCAGTTCGGAGCAGTCACCTCTCCATACCTTTACTTCCCCCGGCGTTTATTCGGTTTCCCTGGTGGTTTCGGATGGCGCAACCAGTTCCGGCAAGACCAAATCTGACCTGATTACCGTTACCTATCCTATCAGCACTGCCCTGGTTGCCGATTTTGCTGCTGATCAAACCACTGGCACTGCGCCCCTGGCGGTACAGTTCAATGATATATCGGTGGGCAATCCTACCTCCTGGAGTTGGAACTTTGGTGACAGCAACACCAGCAGCGAGCAACATCCCGCCCACTCTTATGTAACCCCCGGTACCTATACCGTTGCGCTTACCGTCAGTGATGGCGGGGCACCGGTAACGAAAACTGTAACCGGGATGATCACGGTCAGCGCCTTTTCGGTAACGCGCAACATTTTTCAGGAAGGTTTTGAGCATGCTGCCACCGGCCCGAATAGCATTGCTGCCCTGGGTTGGACAGCAATTAACAATGATGGCGATGCCGATGCTTACGGGCCGATAACCTGGGCCGTTGGTTATGATGACACCGAGACGTATGCTCATAGTGGTGTCAAGTCGGTGGTGGCTTTGTGGAATAACTCCACACAAAATGACGACTGGCTGCTTTTGCCCCCGGTGAGCATTCCGGCCGGATATAAGGCCATCTATTCTTTTTGGGCCCGGGCAATAACCGCCAATTATTTTGAAGACTTTAACCTTAAGCTCTCCATCTCCGGGCGGGAGCTCAGCGATTTTACGACCACTGTTGCGGAAGTTCGCTCCCAGAACGCGAGTTGGCAGAGGTTTGCTTATGATCTCAGCGAATATTCCGGGCAAACGTTGAATCTTGCGGTGCAGTATGTTTCAGAGAATCTGGCTCCGTCCGGTCTCTTGTTGGATGATGTGAGCGTCACCCTGATTCCTTCTGGCTTTGAGGGAGGTTGGGGCGGGGCTACAGCCATTAGTCCAGAGCCGCTGGCCAAGGTTCAGTTTGTCAACGATAGCACCGGCTGGGCAGTGGGTGGCAACGGTACCATCCTTAAAAGCGTTAACGGTGGTGTCACTTGGCTTAGCCAGACACTTCCGGTGGAGTTTCCTGCCACCGAAAGCCTTTACGGTTGTTCTTTTGTTGATGCCAATCATGGTTGGGCCATTGGCGGCTCAGCCACTTCTGCCCGCATTCTCCATACCGATGATGGTGGTGCAACTTGGAGTGTGCAGACCAGCGCCAGCCAATCGCGGCCCACCGCAATCTTCTTTGTTGATCGTTATAATGGCTGGATCTGCGGTGAAAACGGCACCATTCAACGCACCACCGATGGCGGTGCCCATTGGGCCTTGCAGGAGACATCGATTACTGAGCAGTTGGTTGATATTCACTTTGTGGATGATAACATCGGTTGGGCCGCAGGCGGCAAGGACGGCGAGGTGCGGCAGATCCTCCATACCGAGAATGGCGGCAGTAGCTGGACGTTACAAGCTACGGGGTTGAGCACCTCTACCGTTGCTTTTGGTCATATGGACTTTATTGATGCCGAAACCGGTTGGCTGGTGGGAGCGGAGGGAGTGATTCTCCATACCATTGATGGTGGTGCCACTTGGCAGCAACAGACTAGTAACACCACGGCTGAACTTACCAGTGTTGATTTTGTTGATGCTAATTATGGCTCGGTTGTGGGGGCCAACGGTCTAGTTTTGTCCACCGTCAATGGCGGTGCAACGTGGCAGGAGCAGGCCAGCGGGACCACCGTTGATTTAGCCTCTCTTGTTTTATTGGATTCCACCACCGGTTGGGCGGTGACCACCAGCGGTACCATGCTCAAGTTTGTTGCCGGGCCGGTGGCCCAAGTTGATTCCGATGGTGACGGGATCGTCAACCCTGTGGATGCCTTTGCCAACGACGCCACCGAATGGCTTGATACTGACTTGGACGGGATTGGCAATAACAGTGATAGCGATGATGATGGCGACGGCATGCCCGATAATTGGGAGTTAACCAACGGCCTGGCGCCAATGGTTGCTGCTGATGGGGTTACCGATCTTGATGGTGACGGTGAGACGAACCTGGCAGAATACCTTGCCGGGCAAGACCCACGAGCCAATGGGGTGACTATTTCCGGACGTCTGGTTGGTGAAGATGACGCACCGGTGGCAGGGATGTGGGTGGAAGCATCATCCACAGCCCTTGCTCTGCAAGCAGGCGGTGTCAGTGATGATAATGGTTTTTATGTCCTGAATGTTGCCCCTGGTTCTGATTATATCGTCTCGGTACCCGGCGGCGGAGGGTATCAGTTCGCCGTCTATGCCGGGCAGTCGTTGTGGAAAAACGGTACCCCGGTGGATGTTAGTATCGGTTCGGTACCCGGAATTGACTTTGTTTTGACGCCAGGCTTGACTATCTCGGGGACGGTGAGTGGCCTGGGCAACGGTGAATCGGTAATAATTGAAGCCTGGAGCCAAAGCGCCAATAGTTGGGGCTTCACAACCCTTAGCGGCGGGGGCAGTGGTTCAGATCCCTTTACCCTTGGCGGTTTGGCGGCAGGCGACTATCGTCTGACTTTGCGTAGCGACGATTATCAAAGTGGCTATGTAACCAGTGCTGGCACTGTGGCTGGTTGGGCGGAGGGCGCCCTTTTCAGCGGTGGTGCGACGGGTGTTTCGGTGGTGGCGACCCAGGGCTTTGCCATTTCCGGGACCATTTCCGGTCTCTCTGCCGGGGATCTGTTTTGGGTGGAGGCATGGAGTGAAGCCACCGGCCTCTGGAACAGTGTGGAGGTGAAGAGTAGCGGTGCTGAAGCACAATTTACCCTTACCGGTTTGGGCGCAGCCACCGACTATCAGGTTTCGCTCTCCTCGGCTGAGTATGGTAACGGCTTCTTCGTCGGTGCGCCGGGTGGTGTAGAGCTGGCCCCTGGTTCCTGTTCGACGGCGACCCTTGTTGATCTTTCCGCAGGCGATGTCGGTGGTATCGATATGGTTGTGGGCTCGGCAATATCCATTGGCGGGACGGTTAGTGGCCTTAAAGCTGGCGATACTGCTCTCCTGGTCGCCTGGAGTGCTGCTGGAGAGTTTACCGGATCCACAGAAATTATTGGTACCGGCAGTGATCTTGAATATGAAATCAAGGGCTTGCTGCCTGCTGTTGACTACAAGGTGAGGATCGATGCCGATGATTATCGGGATGGTTATTATAGTCTCGATGGTCTTGTCGGGATCAATGACGCCGAGCTGGTGGATGGCTCTACCACGGTAACGGGAATAAATCTACCTCTCACCACCGGCAACACCATTAGCGGCTCCATTTTCGGTCTGGCGGCAGGAGAAGAGGTATGGATAGAGGCCAGTAGTGAAGCGGCAGGGTCTTGGACGGCAACCAGTCTGGTGGGGAGTGGGTCTTCAGTAATCTATAACCTTGGCGGCTTGCCTGTTGTAACCGATCTGAAGGTGACTTTTCGGCCGGCAAATCATCCTCTTGAGGTTCTTTCTGATATCGATACGGGCTCAAATCCCATTGGTGTCAGTTGTGTTCTGGCTACAGGTTATTCCATCTCCGGTATCATCAGCGGTGCGGCAGCCCATGAGAAAATCACCGTCTCTGCTGACAGCCTGGTTGCAGGTTGCCGTGAGTCGGTGACCGTTTTTGCTGATGAGGCAGGAAATGCGCCCTATACCATTAACCGCTTGGGGGCGGCCTCAGATTATCGCTTGTTGGCCGAGACGACAACGAAGAATATTTATTACGGCGATGTCGTAAGCAGAGAGAGCGCCACAGTCGTAACCGTGAGCAATGCTGATCTCAGCGGCGTGAATATATCCTTGGCGGCAGTGACTGTTTACAGCCTTTCGGGCGCGGTTAATGGGGTTGATGCCGAGACGCTGGTGTGGATTAATGTCTGGGATGCTGCCTCTGGGGTCTGGAACGGGGTTAGTCGACGTGGGCAGGGTTTGTTTAGTGTTGATCTCCCTGCCGGTGGCAACTATAAGGCTGGATTTTATGCCGAGGGGTTTGTTGATGCCTACTATGGGGGGCTTGATGCCTATGCGCAGGTCATCACCGTTAATGATGTCGCCAAGGCGGTGGCCATTGATTTGAGTGGGGCAGATAACGCCCTTGGTGGGGTGGCAATGACCGCAGGTTATAGCTATGGTGGCACCGTTTATTATGATGCGGATGGTGATAGTGGGGCCGATTCTGGTGAAGAGTTAGCAGAGGCAATGGTGGAGGTGGTTGGGGCTGGCGTTTCCCGGAGTTGTAGCACCGACAGTCATGGTGTGTTTCTGCTTGATGGTTTGCAGTCTGCCGTTGGCACAACTTTTGACGGTGTTTATGAGGTCGCGGTACGGAGTAGCTATGGAACGTACAGTGGAACGGTTACGATCAGCGGTGCCGATGTTAGCGCAGTTTCGATTCTGATTGAGGCTAATTGAGGCCGTGACTCTCTAAGAGGGACGATCCATCCTCAAGAAGTGGAATCTAATTTTAATAGACGGTCTGTCAACCTATGGTGTTGGCGGGCCGTTTTTTTTTAGGGAATCATGTGGTTTATCATTTACCCACCCATGGGGAGAGCCGGTCTCGTGTAACTTGCCAGGTTGTTATGCCTGGCCTTCTTTTGGGGCACCAGCGGGTAACTATGCAGTTGAAGCACGTTCAGCCCTTGATTTGTTGTTTGAGCAGACAGCAAGATATGCGGTGTTTCGGGGATCCGTCAGTGTTGTAGCTTAGGTTGCCGGGTTGAAGGAGTTTGTTCATCACGCATCCTTCCGGGATGGAGAGGGTGAAGAGTTGTTCTTCGGTGATGCCGACGTTCTTGATTAGATGGTTTTCTTCGATGCGCAGGGCGTGGAGGGGGTAATCCTCGCACAGGGGGCAGCGGTAGACCCGGCCATTGGGGAAGATAAAATAATTTTCGGCTACGTTGCCGGCGCACTGGAACGGTTCATTGGGATCCAGAAAGACCTTAGGGTAGACCACCTCCAACCCATGTTTGGCGGCTTGGGCGGCTATGGGCGGCACGGTTTGTAGCCATTCTGCCGGGGTCAGTTGCAGCTCGTTGCCGGTTTCTCCGGCGGACTTTCCACGCAAGCCGATGACTTGGATGAAGAAGCGGCTCACTCCCCACTCAGCCAGTAGTTGCGGCATCTTGTGCAGGTGGTCGATGTTGAGGCGACTTACCGTGTAGATGACGCTGATCTTGAAGCCTAGCTTGGCAGCTTTTTTAAGGTTTTCGCTACAGGTGGTGAAAACCCCTTTGCCGCGGATGGGGTCGTTGACCTCCGGGCTTGGCCCGTCGAGGCTGAAGCTCAAAACCGCCTCGTCTGGTCCAATTTTACTAAGTAGATCGTGGTGGAGGTAGCCGTTGGTGTCGACGGTTATCGAATGGTAGCCAAGTTTTCTTGCCGTTTTGATACCGTGGTCCAGGTCCGGGTGCAAGGTGGGTTCGCCGCCCAGAAAGATGACGTTGCTCTCTTTGCTGGGCTCGTAAAAGAGGGACAGCCAGGCCGCCATGGTTTGTTTGCTGACCATCCCGGTGCCGTGTTGGGTTGTATTGATATAACAGTGGCGGCAGGAGAGGTTGCAGGCGGTGAGAAGATGGAAAAAAATATTTCGTTCTTGGGGTTTGAAGCCGATGGTTCTGGCGGTGCTGGTCATGGTTGATCCTGTTTCGGGCGGGTGTTTTCAGCCAGGTTGATTAATGGTGTAGTCGGCAAGCAGGCTGTCGCGCCAGTAATCGTTTTCGGGATTGGCGAAGAAACGTTTAAAGAGGGCAAGGCTTTCTTTACGCAACAGACCTGGGATCAGTTCGACCTGTATATCCTGGTAGAGCGGGTTGAGTTTGGCAAGATCCAGGTTGGTGCCGCCGCCCATGGCGTCTTCGTAGCCGTAGGCGATGGTGCGGACGCCGTTTAGCAACAGGGTGGCGTAGCACATCAGACATGGTTCCATGGTCGAGTAAACGATCAGGCTGGCGCAGTTTATGTCGGGTTGGGCGGCAAGGAGTTGACGGAGGGTGACGATTTCGGCATGGTCAAGTTCGTTGGCGTTGCGGCTGTTGGCGCGATGCCCGGAGGCCACCACTTCGTTGTTGCTGACGATGACGCAACCCACCGGGAATTCGTTGGCGGTCAAAGCCTTGTTGGCCTCGGCCAAGGCCAACTGCATGAATGATTGGTGTTCTTTCACCAGGCGCTCCTCGCGGCAAGGAAGGGAGGGAGGGTAACTATTTTTTTCTTGCCGTATCTATAATCTCCCTGGGCGAGGTTCGTCAAGGGGGGCGGTCTCTTTCTGGCTGGGGATTGCTCCGCTTTACGGGGACGGTGGGATTTGGGGGATGATAAAATCTGCCTGGCGAAGGATGTGGGTTGGGATTTCGATGCCCAGGGTCGTGGCAATGGGGAGGTTGATGCTCAGGAAAAATTCTGCAGTTTCAACCGGAATCTCGCTGGGAGCAGTGCCTTGCAGGATTTGGGCGGCCAGGCGGCTAGCTTGTTTGCCCAGTGCGAAGTTGTTGACGCCGTAGGAAACCATGACGCCTTCTTCTAGCTGATGGGTTGTCGAGGCCACCGGCAGTTGGCGGGCGGTGGCCACGGCGACAATTTCTTTGATGTTGGAAAAGATCAGTGGTGAGCATGACAGCCAGATGGCATCGGTATTCTCGGGGATATTCGCCAATGCGGTCTCTAGTTCCGTCTTGTTGGTGACGTTGGCGACTTCCACCATGACCCCGGCCTTGCTGGCCGCCAAGCTCATATCTTTAAAGCACATGCTGGCGGCCGGGTCGGTGCAGTGGAATGGCACAAATATATGTTTGATGTCCGGCATGATGCTTAGAAGCCAGTGGAAGGTGCTGCTGGAACTGCCGCCAACCTTGACGCCGGTGAGGTTGCCGCCTGGTTTTGGCAGGGAGGTGATGATGCCGCTTTTTTCCGGGGCAAAGACCGGCGCAAAAACAACTGGGACGTCTTTGCCGACCACGGTTTGTTTGGCGATCTGGGTGCCGCGAGTGGTGGTGGTGTAAAGGAGGTCGAGGTGTTGGCGGCTAAGCATCTCCTTGATGGTTGTGGTGACCTCGTTTATTTTTATCGGCCCGTAATCAATATAGGTGAGATTGTCGCCCTCTCTGTAGCCGTGTTCAGCTAATCCCTGTTTGAATCCTTCGACAACCTCGCTGAGACCGGAACTGGGATTGATAATGCCGACTTGGTATTGCTTCTCGGTTGAGGGCGAGGTGTCGCAACCCGTTAAGATTATGGGTAAAAGCATAAGGAAGGCAAGGGCTGTGGTTCTGAATTGCATGGGGGGTGATTCCTTTCGCCTACAGGGGTGCTGGGCGGATTTATCCAATTGGTGATGGTCTCGAGCTATGGCAACCAATGGATGCTGAAGAATCGAGCGAGAATAGAAAGAGGAGTGAAAGCTATTAATTAAATGTTTAACATCCCCTTGTTTATCAAGTACTTATGATTTTACACGGCTTGTTTGGTAATGCGCAATATAAAATGTAATGGGATGAGAAGGTGTCTTGGCAATGCCATGGCGGAAAAAAGTAATAACGGGTATATAGAACATGTCCGATGATGCAAAAGGTTAATATATTTTTTGTGGAAGCAGGAGATGGTTGTACGGGGAGCGGAATGGTGATTCGCGAGGATATAGAGGAACGGGAACGGCAGATGCTCTCTCCATTCGCTTGCCTGAGCGGCGAGAGCCGGGGGAGGCTGCGCAGTGAGGACGAGTGTTCCATTCGCAGCGCTTTTCAGCGTGACCGGAACCGAATTGTTTACTGTAAGGCCTATCGTCGTCTCAAGCATAAAACGCAAGTTTTCTTATCGCCATCCGGCGACCATTATAGAACCCGGCTCACCCATACCCTTGAGATGTGTGAGATTGCCAGAACCTTGGCTCGTGCCCTGCGCCTTAATGAAGATCTGGTCGGGGCCATTGCCCATGGCCATGATTTGGGGCATACCCCCTTCGGGCATGCCGGGGAAACGGTCCTCAACGAGTTGATGCCGGGCGGTTTTTCCCATTACCGGCAAAGTTTGCGGGTGGTTGATACGTTGGAAAACGGGGGGCAGGGGCTGAATCTGAGCTATGAGGTGCGTGACGGGATTGCTAAGCATTCAAAGGGGTACGGCGAGGTGATTCCTGCCGATGGCCGTGATCTGCCCGAAACCGCAGAAGGGTGCGTGATCCGCTATGCCGATATTATTGCCTATCTCAGTCACGACCTTGACGATGCCATCCGTAGTGGCGTCATCGCGGCTGAAGATGTGCCGAGGGAGTGTAATGAGGTGCTGGGCAATACCCACTCGCAGCGGATTGTTGCCATGGTGCAGGGGGTGCTGGCCGGAACCCACCCCGAAGGCGAGCGTTTAGAATTTGGCATTGCCCCCGATATAGGGAAGGCGATGCAGGAGTTGCGGGGATTCCTTTTTCACCAGGTGTACCGCGCCCCCCATGTCCATGAGGAGTTTCTGAAGGCTACCAAGATGCTGCGGGAACTCTTTGGTTACTGTATGGAAAACAAGGATTTTTTGGAAAAAGAAATCGGTTCATTCGCGGCTAGTATCTCGCAGGAACGGCGGGTTTGTGATTATATCGCCAGTATGACTGATCGGTACGCACAGAATATGTACCAGCGGTTGTTCTTACCCAATCCGTTGGTTTAATTTTGCTTTTAAGGAGAATATAATGAGTGAAGAAGTGAAATTCGTTCCCTATAAGGTTGCCATTGAGATTGTTGGCAACGTCATTGAGGAAGAACATCTGCATGAGGCCAATCGGCGTATCCTCACCGTTTATGACAAGGCGGGCCGCGAGCTGTGCTGGTATGACGCCGAGGAGATTTTGGCCGAGGTCGGTCCCATGGCCGATGCCGATGACAGAAAAACGGCGGCGGTGGAGCGGGTCATGCACCAGATTCCGGTCTGGGCGGTGGAGAGTATCCTGAAGGAAATGGAGAAGAAGTAAGAGGTTAGACCACCCCCGGCGGCATTGCTGGGATTGTTTCGTTACCGAGGGTATAACCGCCGTCTAGGCGAATGACGCTACCGGTCATATACTCGGCGTCTTTGAGCAGAAAGAAAACCGCTTTGACTATTTCGTCTAAGCGCCCGGTTCGTTTCAGCAGGGTGTGTTCCGTCAGGGCACGTTGTTCTTCTGTGGAGAGAAGAGTCCAGCCTCGGGTTTGCTCGCCGTGTCTGGTTGCGAAGATGCCCAGCATCAGTTCATTGACCCGCACTTCAGGAGCGCCTTCTCGCGCCCAGGTTTCGGTGAAGGAGGAGATGGCTCGATTGGCGGCGGCATAGCCATCGTTAAAGATCATTGCCGCCGGTCCGGAGCGACCAACAATTCCCGCAATTGATGAAAGGGTAACCACCGCGCCATTGCCGCTTTTTTTCAGGAGCGGCAGGGCGTGATGGAAAACCCACCATTTTGCCTTCAGGGTGGTCTCCATTTCCAGATCCCACTGCTCAGGGAGGTAGGGGCCGTGCACCACCGGCATGCCGCCACGTTCGATATTGTTAATCAGGATATCAAGGGTGGTGTACTTGTCGCGAATTTGGCTGGTCAGTTGCTCAACCTGTTGTGGATCCCGTAAGTCAACCTTGCAGACGAGATGGTTGCCGTTAAGGGCTGCCACTTCTTCTTGGAGTTGTTTTGATTCCGTCGGCCAGTCGAAACAAGTAAAGACCACCGAGGCCCCGGCCTCAGCCAGGGCCATGCCTATGGCCTTGCCTATTCCCTTTGCCGCTCCCAGGACCAGAGCGGTTTTACCGTTGATTTCCATTACACGCCTAGATCCGAATCCTTGATGAGCAACTGTGCGCCTGGTTTGATTAGATCGTTGGTGAGGTTGTTCCAGCGCCGGATTTCATCCAGGGTCAGTTTGAATTTCCTAGAGATGGTCCAGAGCGAGTCGCCGCCGCGAACCTTATAGTAGGAAAGTTGCTGTGCGCTGCGGTTGGATTTGACAGCTGTTTGGGTGGTGGTGTTTTTGGCTGTTTTGTAGAGAGGTTTCCCGGCCAGTTTGCGAGAGTTTTCATCCAGATAGAGGGCCAGTTGTTGTCCGGCCCGGATGGAGTTGATGTTCTTGAGGCCGTTCCACGAGGCGATCAGGTGGGCCGGGACGTTGTACAGCTTGGCGAGATGGGAAAGGGTTTCGCCGGGGCGCACCTTGTGGAGGAGTAAATTGTCGGCATTGATCGCGGCCACGCCTTGGCGGCCGGTGGTTTCGGTTTTGTCTAGTAAAACATAGGTTGTGGTCTGGTAAGGAATCCGTAACCGCTGGCCGACTCGAAGGGTTGGGCCGCGCAGGTTGTTGGCTTTGAGGAGGGTTGTTTTGTTGAGGTTGTAGAGGCGACTGATCTTGGAGAGGGAATCGGTCCGTTTGACGATGTGGGTGCGGAATTCAGTGGCAATTGAGGCATGCACCCGGGCAAGGTTCTGGCTGGTGATTTTTCCTTTGCCCGGCGGGACCCTGAGGGTGTAGCTGCTAGCGCCGGGAGGGGTCATGGCGCGGCGTAGTTGCCGGTTGAGATCGCGTAATTCTTTGCTGTTGATCTCTCCCGCCACTGCTACTGCTGCCAGGGTGGTCCATGGCGGGGTTTTGATTTCTTCGTAGGCCAAGGGGAGATCCAGAGTGATTTCGTTGAATCCGTATTGGCTGGGATTCTTGGCGATCATGATGGCGGCGATCAACTTTGGTACATAGCGTTTGGTTTCAATGTTGAGGGTTCGCCCCTGGGCGATCTTCCAGAAATTGTCGGTACCCTTCCGGCGGATTGCTTTTTTGATTCGTCCCTCACCGGCGTTGTACGCAGCCACTGCCAGTTGCCAGGAGCCGAAATCTTTGTACAGTTTGTCGAGGTATTTGATTGCCGCCTCGGTGGATTTGACCGGGTCGCGGCGTTCGTCTACATAGCGGTTGATCTTGAGCCCGTAGTGACGACCGGTGGCACGCATGAATTGCCAAGGTCCTGCGGCTCCGGCGGAAGAATAGGCGGAGAGATTGTAGCCGCTTTCTATCATGGGCAGATAGGCCAGATCCAAGGGGAGGCCCGCCTCTTCTAATTTCTGCTGAAACATTGGTAGGTAGCGACCGGATCGGGCCAACCAGCGGGCAAAGGTGGTGCGTTGGCTGGTTTGGAAAAAATTCAGGTAGAATTCAACCTGGCGGTTGACTGTGACCGGGAAATCATAGCTGATTTCTTTTTCATCGGCTGCCGCTCCTTCTTCCCAGTTATTATCCATCCTTTCCAGCTCTTTGATCTCTAGGGAGGCGGTCTGTTCTGGTTCGGCGACGGTGGTTTCATCATCCAGGTGGGATGTTTCCGGGTTGGTGTGGGTCTCGGTGGAGACTGCGACGATGTTTTCGGGGTGATCCTGCCGGGTGAGATGGTCCATGGCGGGGTGGTTTTCTTTTCCGGTGCGCAGAGGGGCACAGGCGATACAAAGCATCAGCAGGCCAGCGAGAAGCGTAATGTGCGGTAAGCTGGTTTTGTCTGTGGACATGTGGTTTCCCCTGTATTATATCTTGATGCCACGGATGTGTTGTTTTTCCGTGTTTTTTTTGGCGACCAAAAGCCTGGTTCGCTGGTTTTTACATGACTCTGCCCGCTTGTGCAATGAAAAATGATCGGTCCGCGGTGAGGACATTTTGTCTAACAGGCCCTTGTTGTTGCCCGGCTCGAAATGGATATTATGCTGAAACGTCTTTTCTTCTTTATTGGCGCAATCGCCTGTCTGGCTACTGTTATTGCGGTGGGATTTTATGCCTGGTTGGTGATTTTTAATCCCGGCGAGGCAATCCGTCAGGGCAGTATTGAAGATATCCTCGGGGTGGAAAGTCCGGTTTACTACCGTGACGGGCACTCCAAAATCGGGGTGTTCTTTGAGAAAACCCATCGCCAGTATGTTCCCTATGAACAGATGCCGAAGCGATTTGTGGAAGCCATTGTCGCAGCGGAAGATCATCAATTCTTCAATCATTTTGGTATCGATGTCCCCGGAATGTTCCGCGCCATGGTCGCCAATGTTCGGGCCGGGCGAGTTGTTCAGGGTGGTAGCACCATCACCCAGCAGGCTGCGAAGAATCTTTTCAAACGCAAGAATCGCTCGTTTAAGGCTAAGCTCAAGGAGTTGCTGTACGCTCTGCGCCTTGAATATCACTATCCCAAAACAAAGATACTGGAATTCTACGCCAACCAGTTCTATGTAAGCGGTAATGGTCGCGGTCTTGGCGTTGCCTCTCGCTATTATTTTGATAAGCCGGTTCAGAAACTTGATCTTGTTGAGTGCGCGTTTATTGCTGGCAGCGTGAAAAGTCCCAATACCTATAATCCATTCATCAAGCGTGACGATATGGCGGCAGCCAGGGCACGGGTTCTTGCCAAGCGGCGGACGGGATATGTGCTGGCGCAGATGTATGGGATGGGGAAGATCAGTGTTGAACAGTATCAGGCCAGTATTGGTAGGGAGGTCCCCTTTCGCCAAGGGAAGATGTCCTATTCGCTTAATACCGTAATGGATCTGGTTAAGGATGCGTTGGATACCCCTGAGGTGCAAGCGGCTTTGCAGGAGCACGGCATTGATAATATTGCCACCTCCGGGATAAGGATTGTGACCACGGTGGAGCGGGACCTCCAAGAGGAAGGGCTTCGTTCTTTGCGGCAAGAGCTTTCCCGGTTGGATGTGCGGATGCGGGGGTTTGAGCGTAAGACCGTGCAGGATGAATATAAGGCCTTGCCCGCCGGTCGCGGCGATGGGGTGGTTGCCGAGGGGGCGCTGCTCTTTGGTCGTATTGTCAAGGTGGATCGTGCTGTTCCTGAAGTGACAGTTTCCTTTGGCGGCGATGAGGTCAGCGGGCGGATTGATCGGGCGGGGCTGATGCCTTTGGCCCAGGCCTTGGCTCGCTACGAACATCAACGTTGGAGTGAGGCCGGTGAAAAGGGTCTGCAGCATCTGCTGGACCAGTTGGTGGGTGGTGATCGGGTTTTTGTTAAAGTTCGGGAGGTTGATTCTCTGGCTGGCGTCTGTTTGCTCGATCTGGCCAAGTATCCTAAACTACAGGGTGCGTTGCTGGAGATGAAGGATGGGACGATCCGGGCCATGGTTGGTGGGTTTGAGAATCATTTTTTCAATCGGGCGGTGAGCGCTAAACGGCCCATGGGGTCGGTGATCAAACCTCTCGTCTATTGCGCTGCGTTACAGCTGGGCTGGAACAGTGCCGACCCTATCAATAATCAGCGCGATGTCTTTTCTTTTCAGAAACAGGCTTATTTCCCGCGGCCGGATCATGAAAGTTCCTTTGCGCAAGTATCCATGAGCTGGGCCGGTGTCCACTCCGAGAATCTCGCCACGGTCTGGCTGCTCTATCATCTCTGTGATCGCTTGTCGCCTGCTCAGTTTAAGGAGTTGGCGTCATATCTTGGTCTGGCTCAGGAGGGTGGGGAGTCATATCAGTATTTTAGGCGGCGCATCCGTGATGAGTTCGGGGTGGTGGTTGACCAGGATATGTTGCGGCAGGTCGCTTTTAGCCGGGCGGTTACGCGGCTTGGCCCGGATCTTCTTTTTGATGGGCGCACCGGCGAATATGAATTCTTGCGCGAGATGCATTATGGGCTTTGGTTTGCGGATTACCTGACCAAAACCGAGGATGAGCTTGCTCAGGGTGTTGTTCTTGATCGTAAAGAGATAAAGGAGTTTGCCCAACGGAAAGAGATGTTGGCGAGAAATTATTTGCGTTTTCTTGCCTTGCGCGATGAACTGGCCGCCTTGCGGAAAGAGGTTGTGGCGGGGGGGGCGTTGGCACCAGTTCCGGGTGATGAAGTCGTAGTGCCGACAGGGGTATTGTATCGTAATCCAGGTGGCGATGAATATCGATACGGGACGGCGCCGATATCCGGGCAATGGCAGCCGGTTGCTGATGGTTGGTTGTTAAAAAAACTTTCCGGTCTGGATGATTCCCGGCAGCAGCAGTTCTGGCAGGGGGTATTGATTGAAGGGCAAGTGAGCGTCGCCACCCTTGATCAGCTGAGGGCGGTTAGTGAGGAAGAATACACGGCCCTTGCCGCCTTGCCTCCCTACGGCTCGGAGGTGTTGCATCAGGTCCGTGATTTTCGGGTCTTGGTGGCTTTACGTTATGTGATCGCCCTTTGTCGGGATCTTGGGATTGAGAGTAAGTTGGATCCGGTCTTGTCGTTTCCTCTCGGTTCCAATGTGATCAGTCTGTTGGAGGTGGCCAGGGTGTATGAGGCAATCTCCAGTGGTGGTACTTTTCGCAACGAGAATGGTGAGGTGGGTGAGGCCTTGTCTATTCTTGATAGGGTTGAAAACAATGATGGCGAAGTGGTTTTTGCCCCGAAGCGAATACGGCGTTTGGCGGTTGCGCCTCCTATCTCGTTGGCGGTTTGTGATATCATGCGCAACGTGGTTCGTTTCGGTACCGGCAAGTATGCGGCTAAAAATCTTTTTTTGCGGAGCCGGGATCCGGGTAAAGCGGCGCAGCTTGCCGAGCTGAACTTGGTGTGGCCGGTTATTGGTAAAACCGGTACCGCCAACAGGTATACCAATGCCGCTTTTGCGGGGGTTGTTCCCGGCAGTGAAGGTTCTCGAAACACCGCTTCTTTGCGGGGCGGGTATGTGGTGACCGCCTATGTCGGCTTTGATGACAATAAGCCCATGGTTCGAACCACTACCCATCTCACCGGTTCGGCTGGGGCGTTGCCGTTGTGGACTGAATTGGCGAAAAGTATTACCCTTAATCGAGATTATGCTGGCCACATGGATGTGGTTGATTTCTACTTCGCCGCCAAGCCGGAGATTCCTCTGCGTTATGAAAGTCTTGGACAGATTAATGTTCCGGTTGATGCCGGGGCGGGTGGTATTGTGACCAGGGGAGAAGCGCGGTCACCAGCAACGATAGTTACCTTTGGGACACCAACGGCGGATGGTATGACGCCGACAAGATTTTTCCTGCCGTTTTGGCGGGCTGGAGAGAGCGGTTTATGAATTTGTGGCGGTTCAGCGTTTCGGGGTTGTTGCTAGGGGCATTAGTTTTTGGCGGGGCGGGGTGTGTGTCGCAACCGGTTAAGGTTAGGATGCCAGTCAGTCAGTTGAAGAAGGTGGTGTCTCTGCCTCCGGTGGTGGTTTCACCGGTTGCCAAGGTGGATGCTGCTCCTGCGGTGGTTGAGACTTCGGCTCCAGAGCCGGTTGCCCCTCGGGATGAAAATGGGGAGGGGTTTGGCATTGATCGGGTTGCCCGGCGGCTTGCTGTTTATGAGGGCCGGCTCTATCGTTGGCGGGCGGTTACCGATCAGTTGATGGCAGAGGATGTTAGCGGTGCAAAGCCTTTGCCGGACGGTTGGTATGATTGTTTGCAACAGCTTGAGGCAACCTATGGAGATTACAACCAATTAAGGCGCCAAATTGTTGTTGGCGGCAAGGGTGTGGAGGCAATTACCACCTGGGAAGTAATTGATGAGGATTTTGCTTATCAGGAAAGTGGCTGCCTGGCCATTTTTAGAAAGCAGACCGCTGGATCTCCGGTGGTTGAACCAGATCCGGTTATTGATTCCGAGAGCTTGGCTGATAAGGTCTGTGAGGCCGTGCGCAAGGGTAAATATCATGATGCTCTTGACCTCTATGGTCAGATTGCTCAAGGACTTTCTGGCGATCAGGATGTTGGGGTTGCCGTGCATCAGGCGTATGTTGTCGCCTTGTTGCGAACCAACAAGATCGACGCTGCTCTTACCGAGTTGGTGACCCTTCTCAATAAAAGTGGTGGTTTTGATTCTTGGGCGGCGCAGCGACAGGTGGCCGATCTTTTGTTAGCAACGGGCAAGAGTGTTGAGGCGGTAAAAAAGTACGAGGAACTGCTTGCCGCGTTTGAGGGGTTTGAGCGCGAAAAGGATTGGGTGCGTGAGCAGTTGGTTATTTTGGCCAGTGGCGACGAGCACGCCGAAGAACTATCTGTTTACCAGCAAGCATTGCGTTCTTACCTGACCTTTGACGGCAAACGGGTGCCTGGTGAACTGAAGATGTGGGTCGCGCAGCTTGAATACAAGTATCCCAGCACTGATATTGCGGTTAAGGCTCGGCTGCTGTTGAATAAGGTTGAGAGTGAGTCTCGGACCTGGATCAGTGATAAATTGCTGGCGGTGGACGCCTTGGTTGATGCCAGGGAATATAAGGATGCTCTGGAGATGCTGGAAGATCTTTCAGGACAGGAGCTGCCCAAGGAGATGGTTGGAGTTGTCCAGAAGACCATGGATGAGGTGGTGATTGTGGCGGCGCGGGAGCAGGAAGAGCTGCGCCTGCGCACTGCGCAAATGTTGGAGGAGCGTTGGGGTGAGGCGGACCACCTCTTTGATTCGGAGCAATTTGACCAAGCTATTGCGGTTTATACTTCGCTGTTCGGGACAACGTATGACGTTAAGGCGCGGGTGAAGATTGGTGATGCTGCAGCCTTGGCTGCTGCCAAATTACGCAGAGAGGGGGCGGCCCTCTTTTTCAAGGCGGGGCGGACCGTAGATGTGGCGCAGAAAAAGGATTTGTTGTTGCAGTCGCGTCAGTTGCTGCAAACGATCTTGATCAAGTACCCTTACGTGGAATTGGTGGGTAAGGTTTCTCGAAATCTGCAAAGCCTTGACGAGCAGTTGCGGGTGATTGAGTCGTCTTCGGTGGATGGTGTCCAGGGTGAAGGCGAAGCAGATTTACCTGATGGTAAGCGTGGGATTGATGGCGATAATGGTGCTATTCCGTGGTAGCGTTCTTTGCTAAGAACGGAACCATTATTCATACGTTCTTGATATCTTTGCCTCTTTAATATATCTTTAATATTCTGTATGTGGTTGCAAGTTCCTGCCGACCGGTCGGTGTCGGTGATTGATTCATATCCTTAAATGGTGCCTTGCCAAACAAGATTTTGTTTGCGGATAAAACGTGGCGAAAAAATAAAAACGTAGGATACCCACCATGGGTGTGCGTTTATTTCTTTCACTGTAATGCCGGAAGTGAGTCCAATGGTAATTTTCACAGGTTCCATATATTGTTCAAGGAGTTAGCGCATGGCTGAAGTTGCAAAGGAATTATCCGAATATCTCGACGATATGGCTCTGCAGATTTTGATGGTTGAGCCTGGAGATCTTTCTGTTGTTGGCGAATTACTGGAATTGACGGAACAGTTGATTGCTGAGGCTGGCAACCAAGATGGGCAAGAAGCAATTTTTGAGATGGCTAAAAGTTTTAATGCTGCCTTGCAGAAGATTATCATGGGGGAGTTGGATGATTCGGCGGAAAACTTTGATCGTTTGGGGCAGTGTGTTGTCCAGATGCAGGAGGTTATGCGTAAGGACGGAGAAGCTGATGAGGCGGTGAAGCGTCTATTCCGTGAGAGTTTGGCGGCGGCTGGTTTTGAGATTGCTGGTGATGTGGCGGTGGCGGCTGTTGCCGAGCCGGAAGCTGAGGTTGCCCCTGTCGCAGCCTCCTCAGTCAATGCCGCCGATGCCCCTGTCGTTCCAACTGCCCCTGCAGCCCCCGATCTCGATTTTTTACAGGACAAGGACTTGTTGGCCGGTTTTGTTGCCGAGTCTTTTGAACATCTCGACTCCATAGAGGTGAATATCCTTGACCTAGAGCAGGATCCTGATAACAGCGATATTATCAATAATATCTTTAGAACCTTCCATACTATCAAGGGTGTTTCTGGCTTCCTTAATCTCAAAAAGATCAATGAGGTTGCTCATATTACCGAAAACCTTCTTGATGATGTCAGGAATAATAAGCGCGAGATGGATTCGGACGTTATCGACGTGGTTTTAAGCGTTGGTGATTATCTTAAGGAAATGGTTCAGAACGTTAAAGATGTTCTGGAAAAGGGTGCGGAGGCCTATCTTGAGTATGATATAGGCGAGTATGTTCAGCTGGTTAAAGGTGTGCAGGACGGTAATGGCGGCGAGGTGGAGGTTGCTCCGGCAGCGGTGCCCGCCGCAGCCACTCCTCCCCCTCCCGCAGCCCCTGCAGAGGAAAATGTAGCCCCGCCGAGCAAGGCGGCAACGGTAAAACCTTCTCCGGTTGCTACTCCTCCCGTCGGGCGTGCTGCTGGTCCACCGAGGAAAAAAAGTCGGATTGGTGATTCCATCAAAGTGGATATCGAGAAGCTTGACGGCTTAGTGAATGCGGTGGGCGAACTGGTTATCATGCAGAGCCTGGTTCGGCAGAACCCTCTGGTTTCACGATTGGCTGATCCCAAATTGAATCGTGATTTTTCACAACTTGGCCGGATCACCACCGAGTTGCAGCGGACGGCGATGGCCATGCGGATGGTGCCGATCAGGCAGACCTTTCAGAAAATGACTCGTTTGGTCAGGGATCTTGCCAAGAAAACCGGCAAAACCGTGGATTTGATCATGGTTGGTGAGGAAACCGAAGTCGACCGGAATATGGTTGATTCCATTTATGATCCGCTGGTGCATATGATTCGTAACTCCGTCGACCATGGGGTGCAGACTCCTGAAGAACGTGAAAGGCTTGGCAAATCCACGGTGGGTTCGGTGTACCTGCGTGCCTACCAAAAGGGCGGCAATATTGTCATCGAAATTGAAGATGACGGCGAGGGCCTTAATACTCCCAAGATCAGAATGAAGGCTCTGGAGCGAGGGTTGATCAGCGAAGGGGACAATCTCACTGATCACGAAGTTCAGAATCTTGTTTTTTTGCCGGGATTTTCCACAGCGGATCAGATTACCGACGTGTCCGGTCGTGGCGTTGGGATGGATGTGGTAAAGAAGGCTGTTGAAAAGTTGCGCGGCAAGGTGGATGTTAGCAGTGAAGCTGGCAAGGGGTCAATCTTTACCATTCGTTTGCCGTTGACCCTGGCAATTATCGATGGCATCATAGTTAGGGTGGGCGTGGAGCGGTATATCATCCCAACCATAGCCATTCAGGAGTCTATTCGTCCGAAAAAGGAAGAATATAACACTGTTTATGGTAAGGGCGAGGCTTTGATGATTCGTGATAAGTTGGTGCCCATTGTTCGCTTGTATGAGATATTTGATGTTGAGCCGACCTATACCGATCCTTGCGAGGCCTTGGTGGTGGTGATTGAAAATGAGGGTATCCAGCGCGCCTTGATGGTTGATGAACTGCTTGGCAAACAGGAAGTGGTTATCAAGAGTCTGGGTGGGTATCTCAAGGATACGCAGAGTGTGGCCGGCGGTACCATCCTTGGTGATGGTCGGGTCGGCTTGATTCTTGATCTTGCCAGCCTGTTGGCGAAGGACGATGGCGGCGATGCAGCTCTTGTCGAGGAAGGCTCGTTGTCCTAGCAGGTGCAAGCTGCGTTATTTTTTTTGAAAAGAGTAAAGGAGGTATGCGTATGGAAGCAGCTGAGGCGGTGCGTGGCGAAAGTGTTGGAGGGGTTCAGGCCTTGGAAGGGAAGTACCTCACCTTTGCTCTGGGCAAGGAAGAGTATGGGATCGGCATTCTGAAGGTTCGGGAGATTATCGGTTTGATGGAAATTACTGCCGTGCCGCATACCCCTGCGTATATTAAGGGGGTTATCAACCTCCGGGGGCGGGTTATTCCGGTTCTTGATCTGCGTTTGAAATTTGAGATGGCTTCCGAGGAATACACCGAACGGACCTGCATTATTGTTGTTGAGGTGCAGGGTGAGTCTGCTGCCGTTCAGGTTGGAATGCTGGTTGATTCTGTTTCCGAGGTTTTAAATGTTGTTGGCCAAGAGATCGAACCGCCACCGGCTTTTGGCGGCAGTACCGAAACCGCTTTCATTCTCGGCATGGCCAAGGTTAAAGGCGAGGTGAAAATCTTGTTGGATGCTGATCGGGTTATCGGTTCTGGGGAGTTGGCGCAGTTTGAGGCAGTGTAGAGAGCGTGGGTATTTTATCGGATTGGTGGGCTACTAATGAAATTTTGCGTGGTTCCTGGTTGTTGTTTTCTTCGCGCCGGTTTGTGTGCATGGCTGGGTATGGATGCCCACGGGAGCAGTTGAAGTAATGGTCTTCAATAGCGCGAAACTTACCGATCCGCAATTTGCGAAATTCAGTGCCCTCATTTACGCCAAATGCGGCATCCATCTCAAAGCGGAAAAGAAAGAACTTCTGAATGCCAGGCTCGGAAAGCGTTTGCGAGCCACTGGGATTGATACCTTTAAGGCCTATTACGAGTATGTCACCAATGACGTTTCTGGTGGTGAGCTTGTCCATCTCATTGATAGCGTGTCCACGAATTTCACCAGCTTCTTTCGGGAAAGTGCTCATTTTGACTATATGACTTCTGCTGTGCTTCCCAATTATTTGGCCGAAAACAGGGGCAAGGGGCAGGGGCTTACTATCTGGTCTGCGGCCTGTTCGTCGGGCGAGGAGCCTTATACTCTGGCCATGGTCATGGAAGATTTCGTCGCTAATAATCCTGGTATGCAGTATCGGATTAGAGGTACGGATATATCCACCAAGGTTTTGGCGCAGGCTCGGCAAGCAGTCTATCCTGAGGAGCGGGTAGCCAAGGTGCCGCCGCTTTTTTTGAAGCGTTTTTTTCAAAAGGGAGTTGGCAAGAGCGCCGGTTTTGTTCGGGTCAAGGAGCAACTGCGTCGCAAGGTGAGTTTTGAGCGGTTCAATCTAATGGATGATATGCCTTGCCAGGAGCCTTTGGATATTATTTTTTGCCGAAATGTAATGATTTATTTTAATTCCGCCACCCAGCAGGCGCTGGTGGATAAGTTTTATAGATGCCTCGCCCCTGGTGGGCATCTGTTCATCGGTCATTCCGAGAGTTTGACCAGCATCAAACATAAGTTTGCCCAGGTAGCCTCCACGGCCTACCGAAAATAGGTTGTTGCTGCTGGTTTTATTGTCCAGCGCGGGCAAGGTTTTTTGTCCCCTTTAAGGAAAATATCTGCATGAAGATTGTTGTGGGCATCTCAGATATGAAAGTGAGCAACAAGCCTGATGATTTGTTGATCACCTATTCGTTGGGTTCCTGTATTGGCTTGGTGGTTTGGGATCCAGTGGTCAAGGTTGGTGGGATGTTGCATTATATGCTACCTGACGCCGCTTTGGACAAGGGGAGGGCCGAGGCCCGACCTTACATGTTTGCCAGCACTGGCATCCCCCTGTTGTTTAAGGAGGCGTATAAGTTTGGGGCAGTGAAAAGTCGGATGCTGGTTAAGGCGGTGGGTGGATCGCAGGTGATGGATGCCGCCGAGGTTTTTAATATCGGTAAGCGTAATTATATGATTCTTCGGCAGATGTTGTGGAAAAATAAGGTGATGATTGCCAAAGAGGACATCGGTGGGACTGTCAACCGTACCATCAGCGTGCATGTAGGTACCGGCAAAACCATTCTTAAGGTTTCCGGTCGGGGGGAATTCGAATTATGAGTCGTCTGGAAGAGATCCTTAAGTTAGTCCATGATGTCCCTCCTTTTCCCAAGGTTGCGCAGCGGGTGCTGGAATTGGTGGAAAACCCGGCGGTGACTGCGCGGCAACTAGCTGAGGTAATTCAATATGATCAGGTGATCACCGCCAATGTCTTGAAGATATGTAACGCTTCTTATTTCGGCTTGCCACGCAAGGTGTCCTCCCTTGACGAGGCGCTGGTTTTGCTCGGCCAAGATGCTTTAAAGGATATGATGATTGCCAGCAGTAGCGCCCGCTTTTATCAGGGGCAGGTGGGTGCGGGCTATATGCTCGAAGAGGGTGATCTTTGGAAACATTCGGTGGCAACGGCGATTATGGCCAAGCTGTTGGTGGTGCACATTAAGGATGTGGACCCCGGTGTTGCTTTCACTGTTGGCTTATTGCATGATATCGGCAAGCGTTTCCTGAGTGCTTTTGTCGCTGATGATTTTAAAAATATCATGGGTCGGGTGGTGCGGGAGAATATCCCCTTTGAACAAGCGGAGAAAGATGCCTTGGGGGCCACTCACGCAGAGATTGGTGCTTTGATTTTGAAAAAGTGGGAGTTCCCTTCTGAGATGATTATGGCCGTCAAGCAACATCATAACCATGATGCCTTGCAGCAGGACTCTCTCACCGCTCTCATTGCCCTCAGTAATGCGTTGGTGGTTTCCATGGGGATTGGGGCTGGTGCTAACGGGCTGGCGACCAGATTGCAGGGTGACGGGGTCAAACGATTTGGGATCACTCAAGATGACTTGGATTTGCATATGGCGGATCTGTTTGGAGAGATGGATCGTGCCCAGGAGTTGTTGCATTTGAATTGAGTTGACGCGCTCCGGATCGATAATCGTACGGAGTATGCGCATCATTGGTAAGAGAGCGAGTCCGGTGACTTTGGGGTCATTCGGCAAGGGACTTACAAGAGGGGTACAGGCATGTTTAATATCCTTGTGGTTGATGATTCCGAAACCATGCGGGCGGCGATTAGAAAGGTGGTGGGGATGAGTGGGGTGCCCATCGGTGAATTCTTGGAGGCTGGTAATGGCTTAGAAGCATTGGCGGTACTTGAGGAAAGCTGGGTCGATGTTATTCTTTCGGATATCAATATGCCGGAGATGAACGGGATTGAATTCTTGCAGCGGGTCAAGGCTGAGGAAGTTTACAGCAATATTCCGGTGATCGTCATTACCACCGAAGCCAGTCAAGCGCGGATGGACGAGGCTGAGTCGTTGGGGGCCAGCGGTTATGTTAAAAAGCCCTTTTTGCCGGAGACCATCAAGATGATTCTTAACGATGTTCTTGAAAGCGCATATGCGCAACGGATGAAGGAGATTCCTGCGGAGACTGTGGACGATACGGATGAGGATATGGATTTTTAAAACGGGACCGGTTGTGGCTTTTTGTTAGCGGCGGTTTTGTTGGTGTCAGAAAATATGGGAGAGCACGGTATGGATGATAATATGAGGCAGGCGGTCAGCTCATCGTTGGCCGAGGTGTTTGAAACGATGTTTTTCACCCTGCTTGAGCCGGTGGACGCTATCCCTACCCGGCAGGAATGGTCCCCTGAAAAGGATTTTGTCGAGGCCGAGATCAGTTATTCCGGCGTCAACAGTGGTGACTTAAGGTTCTTCTTCCCGCAAAGTCTGGCCCGTTCCATCGCCTCTAATTTCCTTGGTGAGCAAGAAGAGTTAAGTGAAGGGCAGATTGTCGATACGGTGCGTGAATCAGTCAATATGGCGGTGGGCAGTATGCTCGGGCGGATCGACCCGGCTGGGGAATGTGTTCTGGCCATCCCCCAGGCGCGTTTGCTTGATGATTTTACCCCAGAGTCGATTGTTGCCGAACTTGGGTTGTGTGTGTTTCGAACCGCTTCTGGTTATTTGTGGCTGGTTTGTAATACGAATACGGCGTAGTCAGGAAGTGCAGATCTGGCCACTTTTTTTTGCGTGAGGCCATCATTTTTTAAGGCGATGAGAATATGAGCAAGATACGGGTACTTGTTGTCGATGATTCCGCTGTGGTGCGCAGGGTTTTTAGCGAGGAGTTGTCGCGCGAGAAAGACATCGAGGTGGTGGGTGCCGCGCCAGATCCATATGTGGCCAGGGATATGATCGTTCGTCTCAAGCCGGATGTGATCACCCTTGATATCGAAATGCCGCGGATGGACGGGATCACCTTTCTGCGTAAGTTGATGAAGTATTTTCCGTTGCCGGTGATTATTGTCAGTTCCTTGACCACCGAAGGCGGGGTTCTGGCCCTTGAAGCCATGGATATTGGCGCTGTTGATGTGATTTCAAAGCCGGGCACGGCTTATTCTGTTGGTGATATGAGTGTCCAGCTGGCCGAGAAGATTAGGGGGGCGTCTCGGGTCAATATGGTCTTGCGGTCGCAAGCCGCGCAGGGGCGGGCGGCAACGGCTGCGCCGCGACAACTGGCGTTGACGCGGTCGACCAATAAGATTATTGCCATAGGCGCTTCCACTGGTGGCACTGAAGCGATTAAGGAGGTGCTCACCCAATTTCCCCCCACCACTCCCGGCATTGTGATTGTGCAACATATGCCTGCCAAGTTTACCACTAGCTTTGCCGAAAGACTTAACAGTCTTTGTCAGATCAGGGTTAAGGAGGCCGAGGATGGTGATACGATTGTCCCTGGTACCGCCCTTCTAGCTCCAGGCAACTTCCATATGGTGATGCGGCGCAGCGGAGCCCGTTATTATGTCAACGTTAAGACCGGGCCGTTAGTTTGTCATCAGCGTCCGGCGGCGGATGTGCTTTTTAATTCAGTGGCGGCCTATGGTGGTGCCAATGCGGTGGGGGTGCTGCTCACCGGCATGGGTAAGGATGGTGCGCAGGGCTTGCTGAAGATGAAAGAGGCTGGCGCGAAAACCATCGCCCAAGATGAAAAAAGCTGTGTTGTCTTCGGGATGCCCAAAGCGGCCATTGATATCGGTGCCGCAGACAAGGTGGTGCCGTTGCAGGGTATCAGTCAGGCCGTTTTTGATCTGCTTTAAACCGCTTTTTTTCTCAATGTCGCAGTTTGTGCCTTCCTCCTGATGAATGGTGATCCGTTGTTTATCTCTTCTGTTGTTTATCTGTTTTTTCTTTCCAGTTGTAGAAGATAATTTTTGATAGTGGCGCCGCCGCTATAGCCGCCCAGGCTTCGTTTTCCTGTTACCCGATGGCAGGGGACGAGGAGGGAGAGAGGGTTGGCCTTGGCAGCCTGGCCCACGGCCCGGGCCAGGGATGGATTGCCTAGTTTCAGAGCAATTTCGCTGTACGTGGCCGTTTTTCCATATGGGATGGCGGAGATTAGTTGCCAGGTTAGTTTTTGTAGAGGAGTGGCAAAGTTTATAAAGAAAGGGTTGCTGGGAAGACTGAACTTTTGACGATGGCCGACAAGGTATTCTTCTAGTTCGCTGATGATTGGATTGCTCGATAGGGGTTCTTTTTGAATTATGGAGTTGTTAGTTACTGCTTGTATCTTTTTGACGGCAAGATGATGATTGGTGGAAGAAAATGACAGGTGGGTAGTCTGATCACTCCGGGTGATTATGAAGATGGTGCAATGGTGGGTTCTGACAATGATTTCAGTAAAGGGGTATTGATTAGAGAACATAAGTATCACTCCGGAAGGCGCGTAGCTTGAGGGGAAAGGGCTCGTCATTGCTAATCAAGATGCGTTGTTGACGTTGGCGGATGGTTTGGTTTTTAGCTGTAACTATCAGATAAGTGGAAGTTTTTTGTTTTGGCGGTAGTCGCTACATGTTGTATGCATAAAACATGAGTCATACGTTATGTTGTGTAAGATTGACCATCTTCTTGTTATAGAATAACCGAAAAACAATAGGATGGAATATGTATTTGCAATATTATCTTGATTTTTTGTCCTCTTGCTGTTTATTAATTGTAGTAGGATCTCCCGATTCGTGAAAAAATAGTAGCAAGGGTAGTGTTTATTATGCGATTAGTCGCTGTCAGGGTTTGTGTAGTTCTCTTGTCTTTTTGCGTCCTGTTTCCTGTTCCCAACTTGTTTGCGCAACCGCTTAACAGCGGCAAACAGGTTGTCGTTCTCTCATCTCGTTATAAATTTGTTCCTGAAGGGGCGAAACGGGTATCTGGGGCGACCGGCCAAACCGCCGCAGTTCGTTTGCGTGGTCGGCAAAAAATAAAGTCGACCAAGTTGTCTTCTGCAAGTTTGGCAACCCGCAAGTCTCGCTGGGCTTCTCTGCCCATTGATAAAAAGATCTCCTCTCGAAGTGTTATGGTCATGGATGGTGTTTCCGGTGAAATTCTCTATGAGCATAATCCTGATCTCGCTCGGCAGCCCGCCAGTACCATCAAGGTTTTAACTGGACTGTTGGCCATTGAGAAACTTCAGAACAGCGAGATGATTTCTCCAAGTCGGCGGGCTGCGGGCATGCCACGCTCAAAAATCT
>JAQYVW010000159.1 GCA_030145325.1 Desulfurivibrionaceae bacterium | reverse complement strand
CAGCATCAAGCATGCGTATATAATCGAACACCTTATCCAGGCTGGCAATTTCGGCGATATCGCTTTGTTCAGGCTTTCGGCGCAGGAACTCCACAACCTCACCCGACTGCGGCACCGGTTCAGGTTCTTCCTTTATTATAGAAAAACCAAGAGGGGTCAAGTCTCCCTTTGACCTTTGCAAAGCTTTGCTTCAATCCCGAAAGCCGACGAATCACCCTATTCCCAATTAATCAATTTGCAACAAATTCCTAACAACATACACCAACAAACCGTTACCCGGCAGTCTTTTTTTCACCTTGAACGACCCGCCAATTCCCTCGACTTTCTGTGGCAGAAAAATACAACATGCCCTAAAGTAGATATGTTGCGGCTCAACCCTTTGTAAATGCAACTCATTAGTGAGTTCTCACTCCGCAGCGATATACTAACAACCAAAATCACGACAGAGGCATTGTCCATGGAATCATTTGATGTACTACTGGAACGATCCACCAAAATCCACGGCCATATCTGCGCGGGTCAGGTCATCGGCGTGCGCTTATCCATGCTCGGCCTTGCCGCCATCGGCATCGACGACCCCAAGGCGCAACGGAAGGAATTTTACGTGCTGGTGGAAATCGACCGCTGCGCCACCGACGCCATCCAGTCGGTGACCGGCTGCAGCCTCGGCAAACGGTCGATGAAGTGGCTGGATTACGGGATCATGGCTGCCACCTTCGTCAACCTCAAGACCGACAAGGCGGTGCGGATCACCGCCCTGGAAGAGGCGCGGGAAACATCCAAAAAATACGCACCGGAGATCGACGACAAGTACAAGCAACAACTTGAAGCGTATCGGATCATGCCGGATGAGGAACTTTTCAAGGTCCAGCAGGTCAAGGTAGCTATACCCAATGCCGATATGCCGGGCCGGCCCATGAAACGGGTGCAGTGCGATGCATGCGGCGACTGGGTGCAGGATTGTCGGGAGGTGGTGCGAGAGGGGAAAAACCTTTGCCGTCCCTGTGCCGATGGCCGCTACTACGAGATCATCTAATTACGGCAAACACCGAGCCAGATCAGGAGAAGAACAATGAGCAAGACAGTTCCGGTTGAAGATGCGGTGGGCATGGTTCTGCCCCACGATGTCACCGAGATCAGAAAGGGTGAGTTCAAGGGCTGCGCGTTCCGTAAAGGACATATCATCCAGGCTGAGGATGTGGAACACCTGAAACGGCTGGGCAAGGAGCATATCTACGTCCTGGAGCTGAGCGCTGACGATATCCATGAAAACGAGGCAGCGGAAAAACTCGCCGCCGCCCTGGCCGGCGATGGGGTCAAAAGCACCGGCAAACCCACCGAAGGAAAACTGAATCTGGTCGCCGCCCGCAACGGACTGCTGAAGATAGACACCGACGCCCTCTACCGCTTCAACCTCCTTGGCGAGGTGATGTGCGCCACCCTGCACAGCAACGGTACGGTCAGCGAAGGCGATCAGGTGGGCGCCACCCGCTTGATTCCACTGGTATCCAAGCGCCCCATCGTTGAGGAAGCAGTTGCCATCGCTGAGGCCGAAAAAGGGCTGCTCAAGGTGCTGCCGTTACGAAAAGCCAAGGCCGGACTGGTGATCACCGGCAGCGAGGTGTTCCATGGCCGGATCAAGGACGCCTTTGAGCCTGTGTTGCGCGAGAAACTGGCCGGAATCGGCTCCCAAGTGGTGGCGGTGAAGTTTGCCCCCGATGATGTGGATCTGATCAGCGCGGCCATCAAGGAATGCATTGCCGAAGGGGCGGATATAATCGTCACCAGCGGCGGCATGTCCGTTGATCCGGACGATGTCACCCGAGTGGGCATCGCCGCTGCCGGCGCCACCGACATGGTCTACGGCACCCCGGTGCTGCCCGGCGCAATGTTCATGGTCGCCAGGATCGGCCAGGTGCCGGTACTTGGCCTACCGGCCTGCGGCATGTTTCACAAGATCACCGTTTTCGATCTCATCCTGCCCCGGATTCTTGCCGGTGAGACCATCAGCCGCGAAGATCTGGCCCAGATGGGCCACGGCGGCCTCTGTAAACAGTGCAAGACCTGTATCTATCCTCATTGCAGTTTTGGCAAGTGATCTGACACGCCTGCTTTGTGGCAGAAGCCGCCCCTACGGTGACGACATCTAGCAATGACTGAATCATGCTTAAGCAGAAATAATCTTACCGGAGTTGCAGAGCAAACAAATCGCCATTGATCCACTGGCCGCGCTCCTTGCGAATCCCTTCCGTTTGGCAGGCCACCACCGCAAAGCCGTTGGCCACAGCAAGGGTTTCGATATAACTGATGGCGTGGGCATAACGGCCCGAAGGTCGCAGGGCAAAATCTTCGCCCTCGCTCCCTTCGGTTGAAAAGATAAAATAGCTCCCCGGCCGCGCCTTGCCCTTAACCGCCGCAAAAACTCCCGCCAGGTCACCAAGATAGATGAGAACATCGGCGGCGACAAAGAGATCGAAAGTCTCA
>JAQYVW010000158.1 GCA_030145325.1 Desulfurivibrionaceae bacterium | reverse complement strand
AACAGCCAGAACCTTGATCCAGCTGTTGTCCTCTTTCGCCAGCTTGGCGGCAACAACCAGGGCATTCCGGGCTGTCGCCGAGCCATCGTAGGCTACCAGAATTTTTTTGTATCTAGCCATGTGCGGTTTCCAGGACACTCTGTTTTTCTTCACGACGGGATTGGACCATCCCTTTTATCATGAAGAATGAAATGAGTCCACCAGCGGAGCCAAGGGCCATTATTAAAGCCCAGAAGCTCACCGAGTTCAATATCACAGTAACTTGAGGGTCAAGCGGATTCATCAGGCCGACATCAGCAAGATAGCCAGGAACTTTTGCACCCCGGCTGACGGCAACGATGAGCATGACTGAGGCCATAACGATTTTGATAATATGATCCTTGACATAGGTGGTTCCCAAAGCGCCGAGCTGGACGCCAATCAACGAGCCAGAGAGAATAAGCAGAGTCATCCTGATATCGACCAGGCCGGCGATAGCCCACTGCACAGAACCATAACAGCCCATGATAAAGGCAACAACAAGTTCTGTCGCACTGGCGATCATCGCTGAGGCACCGATAACATAAATCATTCCCGGCACCCCGATAAAACCGCCAACAGCAATGGTCGCAGCCAGCATCCCGGTCAGCAGCCCAACCGGTATCGTTACCCAGGCAGAAATTCTGACCTTGGCAACCTTAAACTCCATCATGGGAGGGATATTAAGCTTCATCAGAGCCAGGGCAAGCTTGGGAGTCTTAGCCTCACCGCCGCCCTTGCTCAGCTTATAGGCATCAGCGGCAACAATTAAACCGACCACGACCAAAACACAAACAAAGACAAGACTGACATACAGGTTTGATCCGGCGTTGCCATAGGTATTCAAGATATACTTCTGCATCTGGATACCAAGCTCAACGCCAATAATTGCTGTTACAGCCATAACCAGACCTAGCTTAATATCAACTTGGCCGTATTTATAACGCTTGAACGCCCCGACCATTGCTTTGGGAAACTTATGACACATATTACTAGCAACAGCTATTGCCCCCGGGGCGCCAAGAGTCATCATGGCCGGGGTCATGACAAAAGCACCACCCGAGCCAATGAAGCCGCTTAACAGCCCGCCGATCAGCCCAATTAAAATCAGGTAGCCAATTTTGCTCAGGGGCAGATCCATAAACATAATGGAGATGCTACCAATAACATTTGGACCAGCATGCTTGTCCAGAGTTACCATCACCTTTTTATGCAGCCTGATATCTTCAGCAGCCATTTCCTGGTTAAAATGAAGCGTGGTCACAGTCTTGCTGCCATCTTTCTCAAACTGAACTGTCCTGGCCACTTCATTCACTTCAGTAAAATAGCCTTTCAGGAGGTCTTTTGGCGGCGGACCACCGGCCATGGCACTGGCTGCCATTGACAGGAACAGAGTCAAAGTAAATATCAAAATAAGTGCTCGTTTCATTCTATTTTCCTCGTAGATAAAGATATATTTTTATTTTTTTGCTTCGATGCCAAAAACACTTAAAAGCTTGCTGGCAAAGGCCCCGTGGACAAACGAAAAGAAAAATGCGGCCAGTATCGGGAAAGCCGCATACCAACCACCCCTGGTAAATGTTTCTGTAACCCAGTCCTGATGCGTCATCAGATAGAAATATGCGGTCAGTGATATGCAGCCGAACAGCACCATCGACATAATGGGTTTCTTTTTTTCTGGACTATGGCCATTTCTTGCGCCCTTTACCAGGCTATCTTTATTGTTTTGACTGGTTGTCATAACGTTTTACTCCTCCGCTAGGTTGAATTATATAAAGTTGGTGTTTTATGATTTTATGGCGCCGCAAGATCTTTCGGTTCAACGCTTCGCACAGTTTGGGTCGGCCACAATTAACCCCTGCAGATCGCAACATTCAGATTCTCATCACGACACTTGCGGCACCTGGACTTATCGAAAGAAATCTGCTGCTGAACAGGTTACTTACTGCACTGTCGTTACCCCTCAGCAAACGGCTTGGCATTACAATGGCTCAGAAAAACATCAGGCATGAACTTCATGTGAAAGGCTGTGGCCCTCATCTGACGTAGCTAACTGAACCGAATCCTCGTTAACAACCTCAGTCTCCACTGCAGGGTTTTCCATGTCACCATAAAGAGCTGACTTGTCGAAAAAAACATACCAGTCGTCACCCTTTTGTTCCTTGTTCTGTTGCGGGATGCTTGTACGCTTGGTTCCGGCCAGGTAATTCACCAGCCTGAAAAGCAGGTGGATTACCGCGACACCCAATACTGCCGTCAGGAATATCACTTCAAATCTCATTTTTTGATCTCTCCCCTTTGTTTAATTATGCTGCTAATATTTTGAACCGGTTGTATCAATAACCGGTGATTGCACACGCTGATTGAGCTCCTCGGCAATTCCATCATCCGGCTCAGAAAGAACGTATCTGATGCCAGCAATTTCCTTCACAACCTGATCGACAACCCCTTCCTTGGCGCCAACCCTGGC